>JAUPKM010000205.1 GCA_030837445.1 Actinomycetota bacterium | reverse complement strand
TCAGCGTCGGCGTCTACCCCAATGGGGTTGCGGTCAACCCCGCAGGGACACGCGCCTACGTCTCGACCGGCCAAGGGGTGTCGGTGATCGACACCGCAACCAACACCGTGATCGACACCATTGACCTCGGGAACTCAGCCTCGGGAATCGCCGCCACAGAGTCCTACGCCTATGCAACCGTCCAATACAACGGAGCAAAGGTAGTGGTGATCGACACCGGCACCAACGCAGTGACGGCAACAATCAGCCTCGGTCCCAGCTATCTGCAGGGCATCGCGGTCGACCCGGATGGAACACGCGCATACATTGTCGACGCTTCCAACAATCTGTCGGTCATTAACACCACCACCAATACGGTCACTGCGACTTATGACCTCGGCAACGGAAACAGCTTGGGGCTGACAATGGACCCCACCGGAAACCAGCTGTACATAACTGGCTCCCAGGACTACAACAGCGGCTACGAAGTACTTGTCTTCGACACCGTCAGCAATACGGTTACCGCAACAATCGCTCTCAACCTCCCTGGTGGAAATCAAGAGGGCAACATCGCCGCGAGCAGTACGCGGGCGTACGCCACTAACCCCTCCGGCACAGTTGTGGTGATCGACACCGCGAACAACAGCGTGGCCACCGCGATTGGGATCGCCAGCCCCACCGGCGTAGTGGTCAACCCGACCGGTACCCGCGCCTACGTCACGAACCAAGCAGGTGCGAGCGTATCTGTGGTGGACACAGCCACCAACACAGTCACCGAGGCCATCCTGGTTGGCAGCTCTCCAACCGCGGTGGCTATTAACCCGGCAGGCACGCGAGCGTACGTCACCAATCGGGAGAGCGACACAGTGTCGGTTATCGACACCATCACCAACACTGTCACGGACACCGTCAGCGTCGGTGGCAGTCCAGTTGGGGTGGCCGTGAACCGGGCAGGCACCCGTGCCTATACCGCCAACACATATCCGGGCTCAGTGTCGGTGATTAACACCGCAACTAACACCGTGGTCGCCACCATCAGCTTGGACACGACCCCGTGGGCCGTCGTAGCCAGCCCGACAAGTGACCGCGTCTACGTCACTGAGATTGAGGGCTCGGTGTCGGTCATCGACACCGCCACCAACACCATCATCGCCGCCATCCCTGTGGGCTTGGCACCCATTTCCATGGCGGTCACCCCGAACGGGGCAAAGGCGTACGTCGTCAACTATTCGTCCCAGACAGTCTCGGTGATTAACACCGCCACCAATAGCGTCTCCGGGGTGATCACGGGGTTTGTCGGCGTTTATGCCGTTGCGGTAAGTCCTGATGGAACGCGCGCCTACGTCACGAGTCCCGGCGGGCACATGGCAGTGATCGACACCGTCACCGATACCGTCATCGAAAACGCACCAGTCCCTCTTTACACCTATGGTGTGGCACTCACTCCATCCGGAACCCGCGCATACCTCACCAATACCTCACTCGTAAGTTCAGCCAGCACAACCATCGGAGCGATCACTGCCCTGGACATCACCAACTCCCCGGCTGGGCCCGCTGGCAACGGTGGAGCAGGCGGGCGGGGCGGTGACGCCGGAGTTATCGGTAACGGGGGCAACGGCGGCGCAGGCGGTGTTGGAGGGCCGAGCAGCGGTGCCGGTAGTGGCGCAGCAGGCTCCTCGGGCGCGAACGGCACCTCAGGCCCCGGCGGCGCAGCAGGCAACGGCGGTGCTGGGGGAGCAGGCGGAGTCGGCACCAGCGGCGGTAGGGGCGGCGACGGTGGGCAAGGTGGTAACGGAGGCACTGGATTGGCCGTGTAACCCGCTGCGAACTAGGCCTCGCCTGAAGCTCGCTGGCTACCGGCCCTGGTCGCGAGAGTTGGCCACCGAGGAACTCGACGACTTCGACTGGCCCGTCGCCGCATCACCCACGTCGTCTACACCGGGCTGAACTTGTAGCTCACCGGTTACACGTTTGCGAGGAGCGGTGAATGATGGCGAGCCGTTTGCACTTGGGGCAACAACTGGCTGGAACATTACGGGTAGTAACTCCGGTAGGACGAGTAGATGTCGTAGTACTGCGGACAATACTCTGCGATGGCGTAGCCGATCCCCTCCTGGAGTTGGCCATAGTTGAGGTTCGTCTGAGTCATCCAGACCGAGACCTGCGTCCAGATTCTGCGACGCTGCGGATCGACCTGCAGGTCACCGCAAATCGCGTTCGAATAGACATCACCAAACTGCTGGATGCTGGTGAAGTGCATGGTGTCAGGCTCCCCCAATATCGCTGCTTTCGTGGGGTCCGACGGCAGGGAATACGGAGAGTCGGGGAGCCATTTCACGGCGACAGGGCCGTAAGGTCCACCGACACACATACTTTGTGCTGGGTCATAGCTTCCGGTCTCGCAGTACGGCCTGGCGTTCGCCGTGCCTGCTCCCTCTGCCAGGCCCGCGATGGCCAACGCGGCTAGTCCGGCGGCGAAGATCGTCTTCTTCATTTGCTTCTCCGCCTCGTCTTTACGTTAAGGATCGAATTTGCCTGGATGCTGTTTTACTGTCCGGATAGCGATTGGCAGACCTGGCTCCAATCGCCGAATGGGATGAATCCAAGCCACTGGCATTGGACTTGGGGGGGCGGGCTATAGGGTTCTGCCGGATTAGCCTGTGGTGCTTGAGGGCCGCCATATTCCCAGCTTGAGTCTGGCCCATAGCCTCGTAGGAATCCTTGGCCGCTTGGGTCATATGGATCGTAGCCGTTGGTTGGGGTGCTGTAATACGGATGGCATTGGCCGTCTGACTGGAGTTCCCAGTTTATCTGGCACGGTGGAGTTGCGTTAGCTGGTGCCGTGATTCCAATGCTTCCCGCACCGGCCGCTACCAATAGCATCAGCAGAATTTTCTTCATCAGTTTCCCCTTGTGCGTTGTAGGCCCGCAACCCTAGCTCTGATGGCTATCCCCGTCCCTTCGCATCATTTTCCCACTCATGGGTGAGGTCGGCGGCGGAATCTTGCGAAATGATGTTGGTCCATTTTCGAGGGCAATAAACTCGACGAGTGCCCGGGAGGGGATGTCCACCGGGCCGTAGTTGCCTGCGCGACCCTCGTCGCTGACATGACCGCAATTGCACAGCCCAAGGCAGAGTTGCCGCCGACGGCTAGGCCCACATCGGGTAGCCGAAAGTGGGGTTAGTAGTTGCCGTCAGGGTCGTAGTAGACGCCAGGTTGGTCTGCGAGAGGCAGAGGAGTTTCATCGCGGTGTGGTTGAAGGTATCCGCCAGCGGCAACGGCCACTTCATGGCGTCGGCGACCTATTTTGACTGAAGTCCGGCGGTCCCCGCTTATGCAGTACGGGTGTACCCAAAAAAGACATGAGGGCTCCGGGGAACCGCCTCGTGCGGGCGGGCTAGCTTGCCGCCGTCGCCCCAGTTGCACACCGGGCAGGCCAGCACGAGGTTCCAGACGTCGTCGAGGACCACTGCTTGTGCTGGAGCACTTCGCCGACGTCGACCACTACTTCCCGCACACGCTGATGGGGCGGAGCTATTCAGCTGCGATAGGGATATTTTTTTGGGCAAAGATATTTCAAGGCTACGAAATTGAATGCATCCGCCACAGCCAGGGACATTCCCGTCGCATCGGCGACCTGATGGGCTGTGTCCCCTCCCGGCATGAGGGGATCGAAGACCTGGCAGACCTTGTAACCCAGTTTCAGGATGCTCGCATCTGTGTATGGCAGTCGTGCAGGTCTAACTTCGTTCAAGAACCCGTGTTCAGCGGCGGAGCCAGCGGGAGCGGGAGCAGCTGGGGGCGGCGCGGGGATAACGTACGGCTCGCATGCTCCCGTTGCCGGATTGCGGAACTCAGGGCAGTTCGGGTTAGCCCCAGCCACCGGTCCAGGAGAGGACAATATTGTTGCCGTAGCAAGAATCCATGCACATACTGTGTGATTCCTCGCCGCCCTAACTAGTGTTTTTTCCGACCGTCTGCGCATAATGATCTCCAGTTAGCACAGGTAATGTTGCGCACTGGCTACTAGTCGCCCCGCGTCCACTTCGGAAAATTTACCTTTATTAATCAGGACGCTCTTCACGTCTTTGGCTGAGTCACCGTTTGCCATACCCTTGCAGATCGCCAGGCCCAGGTCGAGCAAATCGGAATTGGAAAGGTCCAGAAGATCGCCGATTGACTGGTTGTCGCTAATGAATCCCATATCGCCGGTGAGCGGTTCATCTTGCCAGTTACCGCCCAGGCAACCCGTGAATCCACCGGAGGAATACGGGTCGCAACCACCGGTCGGTGTACTAAAAATCGGTTTGCAGGTGTTGGTCGCCGGGTCCCAATCGTAGTTAATCCCGCACGGCCCTTGAGCAGTTGCTGGAATCGCGCCGACAAGTCCGGCGCTTGAAATACTCGCCATAAAAAGGATGAGGACACCAAAACGATTCATGACCGATCTGCATCCACGAAATACGGATCGCATTGGCCCATCTGGCCAGAGTTTCCAGTTTATCTGGCAAGGTGGAGTGGCGTTAGCTGGTTCCGTGATTCCAATGCTTCCCGCACCGGCCGCTGCCAATATCGTCAGCAGAATTGTCTTCATCTTGTACCCCTAGTCCTAGGAATATCTGGCGCGATACGCTGCATAGAGCTGCGCATATTGCGTGCAATAGTTATTTACCGCGTACCCGATGGCATTCTGCATTTGGCCGTAATTGAGGTTGAGGCTGATGTCCTGGGCTGTAAGCAGATAAGAGTTCGCCGCCCAGATACCACGCGTGGTCGGCTCCTGGGCGATCAGGTTACAGATCACCTCGTGGTTTTCCGCACCGAATGCTGCTGAGTCGTCCGCCTGTGCTGGGCTAGCGGAAACAATTGCTAAACAAATGATGGCCGTCGCCATCGCGGAGCAGTTCAACGTTGGCCTCATAATTCTCCCTTCGGTTCCTGTTATGGCTATTACACCCGTAACAACCATCCTGTGCAGGACTTTGGCAGAATGGGAAAAGTGTTAGCTTCAGTAGACAATTGAATATCTGACGTTACAATTCTCGAAACGGGAATCACGCGGTGTCCACGACAGCTGCGATAGCGAGCCGTCCGGCGGGTCTGACGAGCAAGCTGGGCCGGGTGGTCAACAGTCGACCAGGCGGGGCCGCCCAATGATTCCCGTTTCCGGCGCGTCCGAGGCGGGTAGTCCTCGGTCGTCCCACTCGCCGTTTGTCTGACTTGTTGACTGCTTGCCGCATCGCAGAGCTGGCTCAGATGGAACGTGTCGAGATCGGCGTGTGGGGCGCGAGACGACGCTGATCGGTGGGCGTTGTGTCGCAGCAGTGCCATCGCGTGGTGGTGGCGTCGGAGTCCCGGGGTCTGGCCATCATGCTGCTTGCCACCGAGAGGTTGGCTCAATGGAGGCATGCCGATCCCGGGAACCGGTGTTGTGCCGATGTCGCCGAGGCAAGGACGATGCTATGGATGTCGTTGTAGGGGTTGACGCTCACCGGCGCACGCACACCCTGGTCGCGGTCGACCAGGCGGGCCGCAAGCTGGCGCAGAAGACGGTCGGCACACAAAGTGACGCCCATATCCGGGCCGCGCGTTGGGTGCGCACCCGATTCGGTACTGCCGTGTTGTGGGGTGTGGAGGACTGCCGGTCGCTGACGGCCCGGCTGGAGCGGGACCTGTTGGCAGCCGGGCAGACGGTGATCAGGGTGCCCCCGCATTTGATGAGTCGATCGCGGGCATCCTCGCGGGAGCCGGGCAAATCCGATCCGATCGACGCCTTGGCGGTGGCTCGGGCGGTGTTGCGCGAACCTGACCTGCCCGCCGCCTGCCATGACCAGCAGTCAATGGAGTTGCGGCTGTTGGTCGATCGCCGAGAGGACCTCATCCGGCAACGGGTGGCGACGATCAACCGGATGCTCAATCGGGTTCATCAGCTCGACCCTGACTGGTCCAAGCCGCGCAACTGGAACGCGAGGAAGCCACGCGAGGAACTCGGGGCCTGGCTGGACACCCAGGACAATCTGCTCGCCGAGATCGCCCGCGAGGAGTTCCAGGAGATGGTTCGGCTCACTGATGCTGCCCGAGATGTGGCTCGTCGGATCGGTGAACGGGTTCGGGTGTCGGCACCGCGACTGCTGGAGGTGAACGGCTGCGGAGAACTCATAGCGGCCAAGATCGTCGCCGAGGTTGCCGGGATCGAGCGATTCACCAGCGAGGCGGCCTTCGCCCGCTACATCGGAGTCGCCCCCGTCCCGCACTGGTCGGGTGATACCGCTGGCACCATGAGACTCGTCAGGCACGGCAATCGCCAACTCAACGCCGCGATCCACCGCATCGCGGTGGTCCAGCTGACGAAGGACGGTCCCGGCAGGGCCTACTTCCAACGCCGACGCGCTGAAGGCGACACCGCCCAGCGGGCACTGCGATCTCTCAAGCGCCGCATCACCCGCGTCGTCTACAACAAACTCAAAGCCGCCAGCCGAGCGGCGGCGAACGGCTCAAGTCACTCAGACCGTCTACTACCGCAGGTCTTCTTACTGCCTCTGGCCGACCTGGAACCCGCGCGCAAGCGTCGGGCGGAATTGCGATAGAGACTGAGGCCAGAAGCTTCGGAAGGCTGCTGATCTGGCGTCCCGTCGAGCAGGTCGCCAGCCCCAAGACTGGAGTTCCTGCGCTCGGTCCAGACCCGCGCCACCGAGCACACCCGAGCCGAATGGAGACCATCCTGGTGAACAACGACGGCAGGTTGGTCCGCGACGGCATCCCCGAGTTGATCCGGCAATCCGGGCGCGAACCAAATTTCGCCACCTTGTCGGCGACGAACTTGTCGAGGCCCTGGGCGCGAAGCTGCTTGGAGAGGCCCGACGCGACGACATCGTGTCCCCCGGACGGGCGGTGACCAACCGGTTCATCGGACGACTTCATCAGCTGGAGCCTGGCATCCCACCCCGGCGAACTGGATCATCACGAAGGCCCGCCTTGAACTGCGGCGCTGGTTGGCCAGCCAGGACGGGGCCTGAGCGCGGAGTTGGCCACCGTCGAGCTCGACGACATCGAACGGCTCACCGCGACCATGCAGGAACTGGAGCGGCGCATCGCCACCCGGATGAACTCGCTAGCTCCGGCGCTGCTGAGCCTGCAGGGCTGCGTGGAGCCGACCCGCTGGTGTAATCGTGGCCGAGGTTGCCGACGTAACCAGGTTCATGGGCGAGGCCGACTTGACCCGCTGTGTTGGTGTCGCTCCGTCGCACCTGATCTGGGCAGAGTCTGGTGTGGCGAATATCGGCTCGGCGCGGCGACCGCCAACTCAACAAAATGGTGCACCACATCAACGTCGCCCAAATTTGTACGCGGTGGCCGGTACGAACTCCTGCCCATCAGGATTTCTTGCACATACGTACCACTATGCTATAGCTGAGCTAACTATCTGGCGGTGCCTGCCCTCCGGGAGCTGGCGTCAGGCTCCAGCCCTCTTGGCTGAGGTCACCGGCCAGGAAACGGCCATGCCCAGTCGTCCTCGTCGATGAGTAAGGCCTGCCTGGATGCCGCCAGCGTGTTCAACGGATCCGGCGAGGTTTGCACTGAGATAGGGGGCCTGCACGGACCTGAGGGTTCCGAAATCTGGACGAGTACAGATGCGTCAACCTTGCAGCGATCGTAGGTGGAGGCAGTGTGGGACCTTGGCTCCGAATTGGACCCCCAACAGCTCTGGGTGTCACGACGATGTCACAACTGCCGGTCACACGAGCGCCGAACGGAGGCGAACAGGCCCGTACAGGGCAGAACTATAGAACCTGATCAACGGCGGTTTTGGTGGTCGCTGGGCGGTCGGCTGCGAACATGCGCGGTCATGTTTCTCCGGACTTGAAATCCGCCAAGTGTCGGTTCGAGTCCGACGATCAGGTTGTTGCAGAACCTACCCGCCGTGACGGTAGTTGAGTTCGAAACGCGCTGCATGTCGACGTCGTGACTGGCG
>JAUPKM010000204.1 GCA_030837445.1 Actinomycetota bacterium | reverse complement strand
CGCCCTGGCCGGGCCGGTGAGGGCCCTGACCAGGGCGTTTGCGCCACGTGGCGGGTGAAGGATTCGAACCTTCGAAGGCAAAGCCGACGGATTTACAGTCCGCTCCCATTGGCCGCTCGGGCAACCCGCCTAAGGTGCTGGTAGAAGAATATAGCCCCCGCGCAATCACGCCACGAAGGAGTCCCATGGCCGACAGCAGTTTCGACATCGTCAGCAAGGTTGACCGGCAGGAGGTCGACAACGCTCTGAACCAGGCGGCAAAGGAACTGGCGCAGCGTTTCGACTTCAAGAACACTGGCACCTCGATCGCCTGGCAAGGGGAGCTGGGCGTCGAGATCGCGTCTGGCACTGAGGAACGGGCAGTGGCCGCGTTGGATGTGTTCAAAGGCAAGCTGATCAAGCGGGGCGTCTCACTCAAGTCACTGGACACGGGCGAACCGCGGCCATCCGGCAAGGAGTACAAGATCAACGGGACCTTCAGTAGCGGCATCACCCAGGAACAGGCAAAGAAGGTGGCCAAACTTATCCGCGACGAAGGGCCCAAAGGGGTCAAAACCCAGGTGATGGGTGAGGAGTTACGGGTGTCAGCCAAATCGCGCGATGCCCTGCAGGAAGTCATCGCACTCGTCAAGGGTGCCGACCTGGATTTCGCCACCCAATTCGTCAACTACCGCTGACCCGGCCGGCGGGCGGGTGCAGCGGTGTCGGTCTGCCGAAAAGCCACCCCTGCGCCAGTTCCCAGCCCTGGGCCGCGAGTAGATCTGCCTCACGCTGAGTCTCGACCCCTTCGGCGATGGTGGCGAGCCCAAGCCCCTGGGCCAGTCCAACCAGGCCCTGGGCCAACCTCAGACTGGTCGGATCGACTGCTGTGATGTCATGCGTGAAAGAACGATCCAGCTTGAGTCCCTGCACAGGCAGGTCGCGCAGGTGGGCGATCGAGGAGTAGCCGGTTCCGAAGTCGTCGACCCACCATTTGATGCCAAGGTTGGCAAGCTCACGCATCGCGGACTGGACGCTGCCGGTGACATGCACCAACGACGTCTCGGTCACCTCCAAGTGCAGTCGGCGCGGCTGAACGTGAGCGGCAGTGAGCTCCTGGGTCACGCGCTCCACCAGGTCGGGTCGCACCAGGGCGGCGGCGGAGAGGTTGACAGCGACATGGAGATTGGCGGGGATCCATGCCATCGCCTCGAGGGCCTGTCGGAGAATCGACCCGTCGAGGTCGACGATCAGATTGGTCTGTTCGGCGACGGGGATGAAGTCGTCGGGGGGTACGACGGTCCCGTCATCGCGAATCCATCGGGCCAGCGCTTCATAGCCCTGCAGCCGGCCGTCGGGGAGTGTCACGACCGGCTGGTACCAGGCCTGGATCTGGCCCGAGGCGAGAGCGTCGCGCAGGCCGGTCTGGATAAGCAGTCGCTGCCGGGCCTCCTCTGCCAGGTGCGGGTTCGCGAATTCCCATCGGTTGCCGCCGGACTCCTTCGCCCGGTGCATCGCGGTGGAGGCGTCGCGCAGCAGTTCCAGCGGACTACTCCCCGAGCCAGCGGCCACACCGATGCTGACGGTGACCGGGATGTCTTGCGCACCCATGGGGACCGGACCGGAACCGGCGGCTTGGAGCTCGGCAATGAAGTCGAGGAGGGTCGATCGGGCCATCGGGTCCTGCAACAACACACTCAGTTCGTTGTCGGCCGTACGCGCTACCGGGCCGCGGTCCCCGACGGCCGCGACAATCCGGTCGGCCACCGCTACCAGGACGCGATCACCGGCAGTATGGGTGAAGGCATCGTTGATCTCGTTCAGCCGATCCACCCCGACCGACAGCAGCGACGGCCGCGCCCCACTACCACCACCGCCGTCACCACCCGCGCCGAATGAGTGGTCCTCCAACTGGTTGAGCAACCAATCCCGAGTCCACCTGCCGGTCAGCGAATCGTGGTTGACCTCAAACGCCAGTTGCCGACGGGTCTGAACCTCGGCGTCGATATCCCGCATCGTGTCGATACCGCCGATCAACTCACCTCGTTCGTCGCGCAAGGCTCGGCCATGGACGCTGACCCAGAGCCAGCTCCCATCCTTGGTCAGGTAGCGCTCCTCGACCTGCCCTCGACCCGTGTCCGCCAACGCCCGTTGTTGCGCCAAGACAACTGCGGCCAAGTCATCGGGGTGGACCAGCGATTGGTGGCTGCGTCCCAACAACTCGCTTGGCTGCCAGCCCAGCACCTCGGTTACGGATGGCGAGACCCACGAGATCACACCCTCGGAATTCGCCTGCACCACCACGTCAAGGGCATTCTCGGCGATCAGCCGGTAGCGTTCCTCGCTGGCTGCCATCTCCTGCTCGGCGGCAACCCGAGCGGTTTGAGCATCCATCTCTGGCTGAACGTCGCGCCAGCCGCTGACGAAGCCGGTGGGCACGCCGTCCTCATCGTCGGCGACGTGGCCCGAAGCCGACATCCAGCGATACGTCCCGTCAGCTCGCTGCAGGCGCAAGTTCAGGCTGACTCGACCACCCGCGGCCGAATCCTCCCGCGCCTTCTCAAGCGATCCCAGGTCGTCCGGGTGGATGACCTGGCGCAACGGCAGCCCCACGAGCTGGTGCGGAGCCCAGCCAAGTACCGACTCAACCGAGGGCGAGATCCACTGAATGACTCCATTGTTGTCCCCGCGCAGGACGATGTCGGAGGCATTCTCCGCAATGGTTCGGAACAGCTCCTCCGATGCAGCCAGCGCGGCCATCGCGCGCAGTCGGGAAATCCCGTAGCCAATGTTGCTCGCCAGGCTCGTCAGCAACTCCAGGGCCTGCGCGTCGAATGCCCCCCGATCCTGCGCGTAGACCATCAGCGCGCCATGGATCTCGTCACCCAATCGCACCGGCAGGGCGATCGAACAGTGGATTCCGCTGTCCTCGGCGGCCCGCGCCCAGGGGGCGAACCGTGGATCGGCACCGAGGTCATTGCGGACCTGTGCCACTCCCGTCTTAAGACACAGTCCAGTCGGCCCTTGACCGAGCAGGTCGTCCCCCCAACTGACTTTGAGGGTGTCGAGATATCCCCGGTCGTCGCCGCTGGCGGCGACGACCCGCACGGACTTCTCGTCGTCGTCGATCGGAACCCCGTACCAGGAGAAGCCGTACCCGCCGACATCCGTCGCCGTGTGGCACATCTGCAGGAGCAACTCTGCCTCGTCGGAGGCCCGCAGCACGACCCGATTTCCCTCTGCCAGCGTGGCGAACGCCCGCGACGGACTGGTCAATGCCCGCCGGTACTCCGGTTCCTCAGGATGATCGTGTCCGACCTCGCCCACGAGAAGTCAGCCCTGGTGCGGTCGCGACCGAAACATGACCCCAGCCTAACTCCCGATCCCGACCGGTGCAGTGATGGCTGCTTACCCACTCGAGTTGCGAAAGGAACCCCCCGGCGGCTCACTCCGGGCTAGCGTCGATACCTCGAAGGGAGCCTTCAATGCCAACCAGAGTGGAACTGCGGCGGGCCAGGCGAGGCGCACCAACACCTCGGCCGCTGTCAGGACGCGGAGCGATGGTGGTCGTAGTGATCCTGGTCCTCGTGGTCGCCACCTGGGGGCTTCTGCTCTTCCGCTACAGCAACCAGCCGACTGGCAGCGATCAACCGGCGCCAGCAGTACGGAACGGCATTACCGCGATCCTTGAGCCGATGGAATTCCGGGCGATCGATGACAAGATGCTCGCGAACCTGCAGTTGACGGCGCACGGTGATCTGGTCGATTCCCGTGGCATTCTGCAGGATTCGGTGGTCGTCACGCTCCGGACCGATGTCTCCAGCCAGGAGTTTACGTTCGAGCGAGGTAAGCGACTCGAAACCGAGGAGGTGCTGCTCAGCGTAGTCGGCAATATCCAGGACTATCCGAGTGACAGCTACGGCGGAACCCTCACCCTCTCGGCTGAGCGGCTGGGCCAAACTGTCGATGGAACGACCGCCACCATTGAACTGCCCGTCGCGGTCGGGGTGGTCAGCGCCATCGACGGCTGGACGACCACCATCACCCCGCCCAGCGCAGCGGAGTTAAGTCCCAGCATCGGAATACGTACCGAGCGCGCACCGTTCAGCATCAGATTCGCGTGGGCGATCCTGGCCCTGATCACCGTCCTCCCGCTGTTGGGGCTTGCGGTCGCCTGGTTGTTCATCACCAACCGTCGCGTCGCCTACCTGGAGTACCTCAGCTGGTTCATCGGGCTGGTACTGGCGCTTCCGTTTCTACGACGAGTGCTGCCAGGTGATCCGCCGCTGGGCTGCCGGATCGATGTCACCGTCTTTTTCTGGTGCCTGGTGGGTGCCATGGTGGCGATGGTGTTGGCCGTGACGGCGTGGTACCTGCAAAGCGGTCAGCGACTGCGCAACGGGGTGGACCAGGAGCCCGGGCCGACGCACCCGCCGGGCGCCGAGTAGCGGGTCCCGAACGCCGCGGTGCCAACCCCCGGGCGCCGACTACTCGACTACTCGGCAGGCCCGCGAGCGGAGAGTTCCGAGATGCCCTCGACCAGGCTGGCCGGATTCCCGACCGCCGAAACGGGCGCCGGAACCCACGCGAGGGCATCGAACGGGCACACCTCGACACAGATCCCGCAATACATGCAGAGACCGAAATCGATGCTGAATTCGTCCAAGACTTTGACCGACCGACCGCGCGGGCCGGCCGAGAGTCGCTCCGTGTGGGCGGATAGTTCAATGCACCACACCGGGCACTCCGTGACGCACAGGTTGCAGCTGGTGCAGGCGTCCGGTTGCAGCGCGATCGCACCGTGGGCTTGCGCCGGTCGCCGCGGCCCCGTGAGCGGTCCTGCGGGCGGGTCTGGGGGCGGGTCTGCTGGCGGGTCTGCTGGGCGATGGGTCACGGCGCCACCTCGGGCGGGGTGGCCCATTCGGGGTGCACGCCGGGTATCCTCGCCCGTCTGCGGCGGGACTCCTGCCCGGCCGCCCCGGGCCACGGCTTGGCCAACCGTGCCGGCAGTGGATAGTTCCGCCGGAGCGGGAACCCGACGATCGTCTCGGGTAGCAACAGCCTTTCGGTGGGTCCGTCAGCGAAGCCGAGCCCAAACATCTCGGCAATCTCCCGTTGGTGCCAACTGGCGCCCGGGTAGACCTGAACCGCGCTAGGTGCCACGTCCCCATCGTCGATCCTCGTCAGCAGCAGCACAACGTCGCGCGGGGTGAACAGGTACGCAGCCAACTCGACCCCGCCTTCGACATCGGTGCCGCCGATCCAGTCGAGCCGAGCACCCTCTGTTCGAGCCGCCAGCAGACCTTTCGGCCATTGGCTCGCCGCCACTGCCAGACAGGTGATGCCGTCAGCAGCGGCCCCCGATGCCGCCACCGAGACCGAGCCTCCAGCGGCCGTCCGGATGACATCCAGTAGCACTCCGCCCGACCCTTCACCCATCCTCGCTGTCCTCCGATCGGGAGCTCGGACCCCCGGAGCGAGAATTCGGCTCCGCGGGTGACGCCACCGGAGTCGGCGCCGCCACTCCGGCCGCTCCAGCCGCCACTGCTTGCGCTACCGCCGCCGCCAACGTATCCGGGCCGGGGGGACAACCCGGCACAACCGCAGACGTCGGCACCAGGTCGCCGAGGCCGGGCCGAACCGAATACGAGTCCCAGTAGGGCCCGCCCGATATCGTGCACGCCCCGAACGCCACCGCGACCCTCGGTTCCGGCAGCGAGTCCCAGGCCGCTCGCACATCGTCTGCGATCGCATGCGTGACCGTCCCCGCGACCACCAACACGTGACAGTCAGGCTCGACGGCGCCGTCCGGGGCCAGTGCGCACGCTGGGGCGAGATTCGCCATCCCGGCGGAAAGTTCAACCGCGCAACAGGCCAAACCGAGGGGTACCACCCGAACCCGCAACCCACCGATTTCGGTATCGAACAAGCGAGGCCGGGTCAGGGCTCTCTCGACCTTCGGCGACGACACACTGCGCACCCTAGCCCGACCGCTCCCAGCCGTGCGGCCAAGCACAACTACACTGGTCAGGCCGAGTCGTCCAGCCAGGGTCGATCCCTTGACGCCACGGCACCCCGCAGCATCCACCCCTGCATTCGTGAGGTCCGATGGCAAAGAAGACCGTGAAGGTCGATCGCGTGATCATCCGGTTCGCCGGCGATAGCGGCGACGGGATGCAACTGACCGGGGACCAGTTCACCTCCTCGACCGCGACGTTCGGCAATGACCTGTCGACGCTGCCCGACTACCCGGCCGAGATTCGGGCACCCGCCGGCACCCTGCCGGGAGTCAGCGCCTTCCAACTGCACTTTGCCGACCACGACATCCTGACCCCCGGCGATGCCCCCGGCGTGCTGGTGGCGATGAACCCGGCTGCGCTGAAGGCGAACCTCCGGGAGTTGCCTCGCGGAGCCGACATCATCGTCAACACTGACGAGTTCAGCAAACGCAACCTCGCCAAGGTTGGCTACGCCAGCAACCCGCTGGACGACGATTCGCTGTCCGCCTACGCGGTACACCCGGTCCCGCTGACGTCGATGACGGTTGCTGCCCTGGCCGGCTTCGCGATCGGCAAGAAGGACGCCGAGCGAGCCAAGAACATGTTCGCGCTAGGCCTGTTGTCCTGGCTGTACCACCGCCCGATGGACGGCACCGAGCGCTTCCTGTCCGAGAAATTCGCCCGCAAACCGGAGATTCTGAAGGCCAACCTGGCCGCCCTCAGGGCAGGTTGGAACTACGGCGACACCACCGAGGACTTCGCGGTGCAGTACGAGATCTCCCCGGCCCACCAACCACCGGGGACCTATCGCAACATCAGTGGCAATCTGGCGTTGTCCTACGGGCTGATCGCCGCGGCCCGGCAGGCGAGGCTGCCCCTGTTCCTCGGCTCCTACCCGATCACGCCCGCGAGTGACATCCTGCACGAACTCGCCAAGCACAAGCGGTTGGGCGTCGAGACCTTCCAGGCCGAGGACGAGATCGCCGGCATCGGCGCCGCGCTCGGCGCATCCTACGGCGGCGCCTTGGGGGTCACCAGCACTTCGGGCCCCGGCATGGCGCTGAAGGGGGAGGCCATCGGTCTCGCGGTGTCGCTGGAACTTCCGTTGCTGATCATCGACGTCCAACGCGGTGGCCCTTCCACCGGCCTGCCCACGAAGACGGAGCAGTCCGACCTCCTGCAGGCGATGTATGGCCGCAACGGCGAATCCCCGGTGCCGATCATCGCCCCACGATCGCCCTCCGACTGCTTCACCGCCGCTCTGGACGCGGTTCGGATCGCCACCACCTACCGCACTCCGGTGATCCTGCTGTCGGACGGATACCTGGCCAACGGGTCGGAGCCCTGGCGGATCCCGGCGGTGTCCTCGCTGCCCGACCTGTCTGTCGAGTTCGCCACCAAGATGAATCACACTGCCGACGATGGCACCGAGGAGTTCTGGCCCTACCTCCGCGATCCTGAGACCCTCGCCCGCCCTTGGGCGGTGCCGGGGACACCGGGACTGGAACACCGGATCGGCGGTATCGAGAAGGCCGACGGCAGCGGCAACATCTCCTACGACGCGCTCAACCATGAGCGAATGGTGCGGTTGCGGCAAGCCAAGGTCGACGGCATCTCGGTGCCGGAGTTGGAGGTCGACTCCGACGAACAGGCCGAGGTGCTGGTGGTCGGCTGGGGCTCGACCTTCGGCCCCATCAGCGCCGCGGTCAGAGACGTCCGAAAGGGTGGCCGGCCCGTCGCGCAGGCCCATCTGCGCCATCTGAACCCGTTGCCGGCGAATACCGGCAAGGTGTTGCGGTCCTACCGCCGGGTGATCGTGCCCGAGATGAACAGCGGTCAACTGGCCTTGCTACTTCGGGCGAAGTTTCTGGTGCCGGCGGAAAGTATCAGCAAGGTGCAGGGGATGCCGTTCAAGTCCAACGAACTGCAATTAGCGATCGAGGAGGCCATCGATGGCGACTGACGTGACCCTGAAAGCCAAGGACTTCAAAAGCGATCAAGAGGTGCGCTGGTGTCCCGGCTGCGGGGACTACGCCATCCTGGCTGCGGTGCAGGGCTTCCTCCCCTCGCTGGGGCGCAACCGCGAGGACATCGTGTTCGTCTCCGGTATCGGCTGCTCCTCCCGATTCCCGTACTACCTGACGACCTACGGGATGCACTCCATCCATGGCCGCGCCCCCGCCATCGCCACCGGCCTGTCGGTGAGCCGCCCGGATCTTGACGTCTGGGTCGTCACCGGCGACGGAGATGCCCTCAGCATCGGCGGCAATCACCTGATCCATGCCCTCCGGCGCAACGTTGACATCACGATCCTGCTGTTCAACAACCGGATCTACGGGCTGACGAAGGGCCAGTACTCACCGACTTCCCCCATCGGCAAGATCACAAAGTCGACCCCGGCCGGTTCCATTGACCGGCCGTTCGATCCGGTAACCCTGGCGCTGGGAGCCGAAGCCACGTTCGTGGCCCGAACAATCGATTCCGACCGTGCACATCTGACCTCCGTGCTGCGCGCCGCCAGTGAACACAAGGGTGCGTCGCTGGTGGAGATCTACCAGAACTGCAACATCTTCAACGACGGCGCGTTCGCGACGCTGAAGGATCCGGGGACCCGGGATGCTTCGCTGATCCGACTGGAAGCCGGACAGCCCATCACCTTCGATGAAGGTCGCAAGGCTGTGGTCCGCGACCTGGGGTGCGGCTTCCGGGTGGCGGCCGCCGACACGGTCAGCGAGGAGGACATCGTGTATCACGACCCGCAGGCCGAATCGCCACTGGCCGCGTTCGCCCTTTCCGAACTGGCCGACCCGGTGACGTTGGCCAATACCGCGATCGGCGTCTTCCGCTCGGTCAAGGCGCCCACCTACAACGACGGCTTCACGTCACAATTGGCTGGCGCGGAAGAGACCGAAGCCGACCTGGAGGCGCTGCTGCGAGGGCGGGACACCTGGACCGTCACCTGACCCCGCCGGTCGACGACCTCGCCACCGACCCGGCCAAGCCGGGCGCGCCAGCTTCAGGGCAACCCCTGGCCGGGCTGATCTTCGGATTGCTCGCCTACGGCATGTGGGGGCTGTTCCCGCTCTACTGGCCGTTGCTGGCCCCGGCGGGCGCGTTCGAGATCGTGGCCCATCGCAGCCTGTGGTCGCTTGTATTCCTGGCGCTCGTCGTCACCGTCACCCGAAGCTGGCGGGTGGTCGGGCGAACCTACGCCAACCCTCGGCAGCGCTGGCTGCTCCTGGCCGCGGCGCTACTGGTCGCGACCAATTGGTGCGGCTACATCTGGGCCGTACTGAATGAACACATCGTGGAGGCCTCGCTCGGCTACTTCATCAACCCGCTGGTATCGGTGCTGATCGGAGTCGTCGCCTTGGGCGAACGACTGCGTCGGGCCCAGTGGCTCGCGGTCGCGTTGGCAGCTGTGGCCGTGGTGGTGTTGACGTTCGGGTACGGGCACCCGCCCTGGCTCGGTCTGCTGCTGGCCTGTTCATTTGCGCTCTACGGCCTAGTCAAGAAGTTGGCCGATGTGCCCGCCGTGCCCAGCCTCACCGTCGAGACGAGTTTCATGGCGCCGGTTGCCCTGCTCTTCCTACTGCTGCTCGAGAATTCGAACGGCGGCCACTTCCTGGACTCGGGTCTGATGACCGCCCTGTTCGTCTCCGCCGGTGTGGTCACAGCGTTGCCGTTGCTCGCCTTCGGTGCGGCGGCGGTACGACTGCCACTGACCAGTATCGGCCTGCTGCAGTATCTGACGCCGGTGGTGCAGTTCCTGCTCGGCGTGATCGTCTTCGCGGAGCACATGTCAGCCCTGTCCTGGGCCGGATTCGTTGTGATCTGGTGTGCCCTGACCGTGTTCAGCGTGGATGCCTTCCGACACGCCAGCCGGCGTTGAGCGAGGATGTCGGTGGCCGCCATTGGCTGGCCGGGTGGGTCCCGACCAGCTAGTGCAACGGGTTTGGCACTCTGGACCAGTAGCCGACGAAGGACCACCGGACGCACCGGTGATCCGACCCACCTTCGAGGATGAGGCCCGATGAACAAGTTCGACAACCAGGAGCGGAGGGCCTTGGCGGCCCTGGTCAGATCCTTCACAGAAACTGAGATCGCCCCCGGGCTGCGCGATTGGGAGGCCGCGGGTGAACTCCCCCGCAGTCTGCACGAGCGCGCTGGCGACCTCGGACTGCTCGGTCTGAGCTACCCCGAAGAGGTGGGAGGTAGCGGCGGCGACTTGCTCGACGTTGTCGTGATGACCGAGGAAATCCTGGCCGGCGGCGGGTCCGGCGGGCTGATTGCCGGTCTGTTCACGCACGGCATCTCCATCCCGCATGTGGTGGACGCCGCCGCTCGTCGTCGCACCGATGCCGACCTGACCAGCGACCCGGCCGACGCCGGGATACTCGAGGACCGGGTGATCCGACCTACCCTCACCGGCCGGGCCATCACCTGCCTGGCGGTCACCGAGCCCGACGGCGGCTCAGACGTCGGGGGCTTGCGAACCACTGCCGAGCCAATCGACTCCGACGGCGAAATCACCGCACCTGCTGCGGCAACCCACTGGCGCCTGAACGGATCCAAGGCCTACATCACCTCCGGCGCGCGGGCCGACTTCGCGGTGGTTGCAGCTCGCGCATTTGGCCCGGGGGCGGCTGGCATCGCGTTGTTCGTAGTGCCGACCGACACCCCGGGCTTCTCGGTCACGGCGAGGATGAAGAAGATGGGCTGGCACTGCAGTGATACCGCGGAACTGGCCTTCACCGATGTCGTGGTCCCCGCCTGGGCGTTGCTGACTCCCGGACCCGGCGAAGGCTTCGGATCACTGGCCCGCCATTTTGCGGTGGAGCGGATCTCACTGGCTGTCACCGCCTACGCGACCGCCGCGCGCTGCCTCGAACTCACCCTTGACTGGGCACGCCAACGGGAGACGTTCGGGCGCCCACTGGTCAGTCGCCAAGTGGT
>JAUPKM010000203.1 GCA_030837445.1 Actinomycetota bacterium | reverse complement strand
GTCGACGGTTCCGCCAGCAACGACGGATCGAACCTCCTTGTCGAGGTGCGCGAGGCGATGCTGCTTGCCCGGCTCAGGATCGGGCTGCTGCCGCCAGAGGGACCGCAGACGGTACTCTCCACTTCCGACCCGCTACGCGCTGGAGAGTGGATGACCGCGCGCGATGCGCTGGAGATCGGTACGATCGGCGGGGCTTCCGTTCTGAACCGCACCGACATCGGCTCCCTCGAGCCTGGAAAGTCCGCTGACTTCTTCACCCTCGACCTCAACCATATCGCCTATGCCGGTGGGCTGAGCGACCCGGTCGCGGCTGTCGTCTTCTGTGCCCCGACGCGGGCTCGTCACACCGTGGTGGGCGGTCGCATGATCGTCGAGGACGGTGACATCGTCACGCTGGAGATGGCGCCGGTCGTCGCTGAGCATAATCGCAACGCCGCACGGCTGGCGAGCCTGCACCTATAGATCCGCCAAGGATGTCTGCCCAGCGACGCCGAGGAACACGTCATGACCGTCAGTAGCCCGCCGATCCTCCCGCCCGCGGCTTCACCCGTAACGGCATCGCCCGCAGGCGCAACACGTTGATGAGCGAACCTTCCGGCACCCCATCACCCTCAGGGCCAGCAGTCACGGTTGTGACGCAGACGCGCGTCGTGGCTGGCAAGGAAGACGCCTTCGCCGCATGGCAGAAGAACATCAGCGAGGTGGTGTCTGGTTGGCCGGGATTCATCAAGCAGACGGTCATTCCACCGAGTCCGCCGATCCAGGAGGATTGGGTGATCCTTCAGCGCTTCGGCGATCGTGACTCGGCGCTCGCCTGGCTCCGATCGGACGAGCGGAAGCGGCTGGTCGCCGGCGCAGGGAAGATGCTGGTCGGCCAGGATGACGTGCATCTTCTCAAGGACGATTCCAGCGACGCCCCCGCTCCGGTCTCGGCGGTAATCTCGACCAGGATCAAGCCTGGTCGGGAAGCGGCGTACCGTCAGTGGGAGCACAGGATAGCAACCATCCAGGCCCAGGCCCCGGGATTCCAGGGCTACCGCTTCGAGGAGCCCATTCCGGGTGTCCAGGACGATTGGGTTGCGATCCTGCGTTTCGATTCCGAGGACCACCTGCAATCATGGCTGGATTCGTCGGAACGGAAGAAGCTCGTCGAAGAGTCGGCGGAATTCACCGCCGAATACCATACGCGAATCGTGCGGACCGGCTTCGACCAATGGTTCCAGATGGGCGGCTCCCAGGGTGGCGGGTCGCCGCCTGCCTGGAAGCAAAACATGATCGTCCTGATGGTACTCTACCCGGTGGTCTTTCTTTTCGGCTTTCTCGTCGCGAGGCCGATCCTGGACGATGGGCTACACCTTCCCTTCTGGGCCGCATTGTTCATCGCCAACGTCACGAGTGTCATCATCCTCAGTTGGCTGATACCATGGGTGAGCAAGCAGCTCCTGTGGTGGCTCCAGCCTAGTGGCCCGAGCGCGGCGCGAACCAATGTCATCGGCGCAGTCGTCGTTGTTGCCATCTACGCCGTATCGCTGGCGATCTTCTCGCAACTCCACTAGCTGAGTCATTCGCTCTCAGGGTGACCACCAGTCGTCGGGTTGGGCCTTTAGATTCAAACAGACTCGGGAAGCGTCCGCCGTCTCCGCGCCGTGCGGCGACGCTCCGGGTTCTTCCCGTCTAAAAAGGACCGCTCACGCCGGAAGTCGGTCGACGAGGTTCTTGACGTGGACACATGCCATCGCCCTCCCCGAGCGGTGCGGACGCCACGATTGTTGAGCGCCCTCGTCAGTCCGCGAAGATCTCGGACGCCCGAGGCCCGCAGCAACTCGAGGATCGGCAGGACGTTTGCGGGCAAAGGCTGCGGCTTCCTCTGTCTGGACCTGACGTCCGCGAGCGGCCGCCTCGGCCGGGTTGCTGCGCGTCGTCATGACGCGCGGCGGACCGGGCAACACCATGGCGCGCGCGCAGGTCTGACGGCAGGAAGCAGAGGCTTCTCCATAAAGGGCATCTCCTGCGTAACCACGCAAGGGAATGAATTTTTCAGTGGCAGATCATTTTTAATGGTAGGTGCAATGTGGCATGAGCGCTTCCAGACGACCATATATCCGTGTAGAATCAATTATCTAGAAGGGTTGTGTGGCGGAGGGAGAGAAACTGGGGGCGAACGTTCTTTTGTGGATGCCGCTCTCTTTGCAAGGAATTTCTGATCATCGGGACATGTGATCGAGTGCGTTCTTTTGTCAGGCCTGTTCGTGCGGCTGACATGGCGCCGCTGGCCGGGATGGTGATGCGCGGATCGGGGCCAAATCTCTGAGGGCGAGCTCGAGGCTCGGAGAACGTTTCTGGTTTGCCCAACCCGGATCTTCTCGATCATGTGCCCATTCAGATCATGCCTTCCTCACAACTCGGTGGCCCGGATGATTGCCGCCAGATCAGGCGTCGATCAGCACTGGGCCGCGATAGTTCTCGTTCCGCATCAGCATCGCCCAGATGCCGCGCGCCATCTTGTTCGCCAGAGCGACAGCGACGACCGTCGGCGGCTTCCGCTCCAACATTCGCGCCAGCCACGAGCCTTGGGGAGACCCCCGGCGTGAGGCCCAGCGGATCACCGCCATCGCTCCGATGATCAGCAAGCGTCTTATGTCACGCTGCCCCATCTTCGAGGCCTTCCCAAGCCGCTGTTTGCCACCGGTGGAGTTCTGGCGTGGCACCAGGCCCAGCCAGGCCGCGAAGTCCCGGCCGCTCCGGAACTGCTCCATCGGCGGCGCGAAGGTCTCGACCGCAAGCGCGGTGATCGGCCCGACGCCCGGCATGGACTGCAGCCGCCGGGGCATCTCGGCCTCCTTCGACATGGCGGCGATCCTGACTTTAAGTGCATTGATCCGGTCGGTCAGGTGCGCGATCTGCTCGATGAGCATCCGGCAGATGTCCCGAGCGAGTTCAGGTATGTCCGTTTCGGAATCTTCAACGATCTTCGCCAAGCGCGAGACATAGCCGATGCCTTCGGGAGCAATATGACCGAACTCATAGAGATGCGACCTCAGCGCGTTCACCGCCTCGGTGCGTTGCTTCACGAGCTGCTCGCGCGACCGGAACGCGACCGCCCGCGCTTGCTGGTCGGCGGACTTCGGATCCACGAAGCGCATGGTCGGACGAAGCGCTGCCTCGACGATCGCCTCCGCATCCGCTGCGTCGTTCTTCTGCCTCTTGACGAACGGCTTGACATAGCGCGGCGCGATCAGCCGAACCGCGTGCCCATGCCGCGCCATTTCCCGTGCCCAGTGGTGGGCACTGGCGCAGGCCTCCATTGCAACAAGGCATCGCGGCAGCTCCGCCATGAACCGCGCGAACTGCAGCCGCGACAGCTTCTTGCGAAACACGACCGACCCGTCGCTCCCGGCGCCATGCAGTTGGAACACGTTCTTTGCGACGTCGACGCCGACGATGGTAACCTCTCTCATGGATGCCGTCTCCTCCAGCTTGAGCTTTGACATCGCAAGCTTGGCACATCGCGATGCCGTTGGGGGGAGAGCGGCATCCACCCCATCTCTGG
>JAUPKM010000202.1 GCA_030837445.1 Actinomycetota bacterium | reverse complement strand
CGTGGCAGAAGGACCAGACAGAGGTGTCGTCGGCGGAGCATCGCTACCTGATGACCCTGCTCGCGACGGTGTCGAATCCCACCTTTTCGGTCTCTCGCGTCGATGTGGACCGTACCGGCGACACCTACACAGTCGACACGTTGCGGGAGTTGCGCGCCACGCTGGGAAGCTCGGAGATCTTCTTCATCACCGGTGCCGATGCGCTGGCGAACGTGCTGTCCTGGCGGGACCACGACGAAGTGCTACGGCTCGCCCACCTGGTGGGAGTCACCCGACCCGGTCACGTCCTCGCCGACCCCGGCCTGCCCACCGGTGCCGTCACGCTCCTGGAGGTAACCGCGCTAGCCATTTCCTCCAGTGAGTGCCGGGCGCGCAGCCGGGCGGGGCGCACCATCGACTACCTCGTGCCGGAGGCGGTCGCTGAGTACATCGCCAAGGCCGGCCTCTACCAGGTGAATCGGTGAGGCATCCGTCCCGGCGGCGAAGCGCCGTCGCCGTGGCGCTGCTGGTGGCGGTGATCGCGGGGATGGCGGTCGCCATCACCCGGGCCCGTTCCAACTCCCCGGAGCCAGGACCTTCCCCGTCGGTGACCGCGACGGCGACCTCGTCGACGACGCCCACGGCCACACCCACCAGCCAGGCCCAGCCGACCATGCTGCTGCAACTGCGTGACGACTACCTATCGGCGGTCGACAACGTCCTGATCGGCAATCAGGGGCCGCAGAGCCGTACTGCGCAGATCTACTTTCCCGCGGACCTGATAGTGGATCTGGACAAGGGTCAATCCCGCATCCTGCAGGACACTGGTACCCAGCCGCTGGAGAGCGCTGGCACGCAGGTCTCGGCCCAATCCGGCGCCCAGGTGAACGGCACCTTCGTGATGGACCGGTTGGCGTTCGCCGGCTTGGTGGATGCGGTCGGCGGGGTGACGTTGGATATCAAGAAGCCAGTGGTGGCCAAGGACGGTTTCGGCAACGTGGTGGCGATTGTGCCGCTCGGCACCCGCACGCTGGACGGACCCTCCGCTGCCGTGTACGCGATGTACCTGTCGCCGGGGGCACCGGAAACGGAGCGCATCGCCAGATTCCAACAGGTGTGGCTGAAGGTGTTGGCGCAGCTGCCACCGCAGCCCGAGCGAGTGAGGGCCATCCTCGGCAGCCTTGGCGCCCTGGCTCGATCCACCCAACCGGTGGAAGTGGTGGCCCAGTTCCTCGCCGAGGCCGGGACCAACGTGCGAGGCAAGGCAGTCGTCAACGCTGTCGCCCCTACGTCGCCAGGGGCCGTCGGTCCGCTGCCGGCCAGTTGGATTCGACGGATCGAGATGGCCGACCAGGTGGCAAAATTGTTGCCGTGGGCCGCCATCGCAGTTGATGCCCCTCGGCCACGGGTGGCGGTGCACCAGTCCGGTGCTGATCCCGTCGCGGCCCAGGCGGCGAAAGGAACGCTCGACTCGCAGGGTTTCGCTTTCGTCTGGTCGGGTCCGGCCGCAGTCGACGGAGCTCTGGTTGCGGTGGCCGATCCAGGTCTGACCGAGCTGGGCGGTAGGGTCGCCGCCGCCTTGGGGTTGCCGACCACGGCGGTGACGGTGGCGCCGGCCCGGACGCCGGGGACCCCCGTCACCGTCTACTTCCCCGCCCCGAGTGACCTGCCCGCTGAGAGTCCACCGGTCGCTGTGACATCCTCGACACCGTGACTGCCTCTGATCGCTCCCTGGAACTGACCACCCTGGCCGCCATCGCTGCCGCCGAGAAGAAGGCGGAGCAGATCGTCGCGATCGATGTCAGTGAGCAGTTGGCCATCACCGATGTGTTCCTGCTCTGCTCTGCTTCCAACGACCGCCAGGTGAAGGCGATCGTGGACGGCATCGAGGCCGCACTTGATGCCGTCGACGTCGATCCGGTCAGGCGCGAGGGTGAGCGGGAGGGGCGATGGATCCTGCTGGACTACCTTGACTTTGTGGTCCACGTCCAGCACACGGAGGAGCGCACCTTCTACGGGCTTGAGCGGTTGTGGAAGGACTGCCCGATAATCGAACTGCCCGAGATCGGACCGGACAACGGGGCAACGCAGCAGTCGATCGACTCTGATGGGCGGATCGACCCCGATGGCGACGCCTCCGGTGGAGTCGGTGACACCCCTGCCGGTGAACGTTGAGCACCAGGCTGGTGCTCTGGCGGCACGGCCGCACCGAATGGAACTCCGAGCGCCGATTCCAGGGCCAGACGGATATCGAGCTGGATGACGTCGGTCGTGCCCAGGCGGCGGAGGCGGCTCGCCACCTCGCGTTGCTGCCGCCGACAAGAATCATCAGCAGCGACCTGGGCCGGGCTCACGCGACCGCGGCCGAATTGGGGCGGCTCGTCAACCTGCCGGTCGCCACCGACCCTCGGCTGCGGGAGACCTATGCAGGCGACTGGCAGGGTCTGGCCCGGGAGGACCTGATGGCCCGGCACGGGACCGAGGTACTGGCGTGGGGAGCCGGTTCCGACTTGCGTCCCGGCGGCGGCGAGCGTCGATCGGAAGTCGCCGCACGGATGATCGAGGGCATCACCGAGGCACTGGTCGACCTACCGTCGGACTCGACCTTGGTGGTCGCCACCCATGGTGGTTCGGCGCGGGCAGCCGTCGGGGCCCTATTGGGACTGCCGGTCGAACATTGGGCGATTCTCGGGGTGTTGACCAACTGCGCCTGGACCGTCCTCACCGCTCGTCCGGCATTCTCGACCGGCTCGGCTGCAGACCAAGCCACAGCGACCCCCGCGTGGCGGCTGGAAGAGTACAACGCCAGGTCCCTGCCGGAGACCGCCTTCGGCGACGACCGATAACCGTGCCGGCGGCCCGGTTGCGCCGCTGGCCCGCTATTGGGTGATGTAGCCCAGCAGGGTGGCCTTGTCCTCCTCGAGTTGGGCGACCTGTACCCGCACTACGTCGCCGATGCTGATGATCCCGGCGAGTTTCGACTCGGAGACCACCGGAATGTGTCGGATCCGTCGTTCGGTCATGGTCGCCATCAAGCCGGCCGTGCGGTCGGCGGGTTCGCAGACTTCGACCACCTCGGTCTTGATCTGGGACACGGTCCAGCTGAGGACATCCGCGGACGCGGCAATCGCACGGACGACGTCGCGCTCCGAGACGATGCCCTCAACCGTCTCCCCGTCGCTGGACACCACCACGGCGCCGATGTTGTGCTCCGACAGAATCCGGGCCAGCTCCGGCACCGTGGTGTCGGGAGTCACGGTGACTACGTCTGTGCCCTTGTGAGTCAGGATCGACGAGACCTTCATGAGAATTCCCCTGTTTCGGTATCGGTTGGAATCGCAACGTGCGACGTAGGATCCCATGGTGCCCGAGTCCTGCGATCCTGTCACGCCCTTGTCACCACGGGTGCGCTGGTCGCTGGCTCCCCGGGTGACCCGGTGTTTGCCCGAGCGTCCGCGGCCAGTGCCCTGACTCGTCGGCCACGACGGGCGGCTCCCATGCGAGGCTGGTGTCCGTGACGACGGACTTCTCCCCGGCAGCTGCTGCGGTTGCCGGCCTGCAATTAGAGGCAACTGTGGCCGTCGAAGTCGCCGCCGTGATCGTGTTCGGGGCGCTTCTGGGGTACTTGGTGCGGGTGACGCTGGGCCGGAGAACCACCCTGTCGATGTCGGCCACCATTCTGGTCGGAATCGTGGGGTCATTCTTGGGTGGACTCCTGGCGCTGCTGCTGGCCGACGTACGGGGCGTCCCGGATCCTCGGGGATTGGTGGCTTCCGCCCTCGCCGGAACTGTGCTCATCTTCCTGGTGGTCCAACGATGGGCGCGGCCGCGGCCGCCGGAGGCCTCGGCCGTGATCGCTGCTGGCGAGTCGTCCACGGTGGAATTCAAGTCCACCGCCCGCCATAATCTCCACTCGGGTCAACGAGATGACCGGATCGAGGCGGCAGTCGTCAAGACCATCGCCGGTTTCCTGAATGGCGACGGCGGCATCCTGCTGATCGGCGTGGACGATTCCGGTCAGGTGCTGGGGCTTGAAGATGACCTGCGCTACATGAAGCAGCCGGATATCGATCGATTCGAGTTGTGGCTGACCGACCATCTGACTCGATGCCTCGGGGAGGCGGCGCAGGCGGAATTGACGATCACGTTCCCTCAGCTGGGCGATCGGCAGGTCGTCATGGTCGCGGTGCGGTCATCGTTGCGGCCGGTGTTCGCGCGGCTGCCCAAGTCTGACGGCGTCCGGTTCTACGTCCGGATGGGCAATTCGACCCGCGAGTTGCCGGTTGACCAGGCGATCGCGTTCTGCGCCGATCGGTTCAGATCGAGACGACTGCGCGGTAGGCGTCGGTGACCCGCGGTAGGCACTCTCGACCCGCAGTTGAAGCCGGAATTGGGCGCGGCTAGCCTCGCTCGATATGGAGAAAGCTTCGCCCTTCGTCGTCACCACCGTGTGCCTCGGAAACATCTGTCGGTCACCGATGGCCGAAGCTGTGCTGCGCGCCAAATTCGCCGACGCCGGCCTGTCCGGGGCTGTCGAAGTTGTATCCGCGGGCGTCTCCCGATGGCATGTCGGTGAGGCCGCCGACAGGCGCGCCGCCGCTGCCCTCGCCGCTCGTGGCTACCGGTCCGAACACCGGGCCAGGGAGTTCACTGCGGAGTGGTTCGACAGCAGCGATCTGGTACTCGCGATGGACTCCGACAACTACCGCGCGCTGGCCAAGCTGGATCCCGGCGACGGCGCTGAACTGGCAATGATCCGCTCGTTCGATCCCGCATTGGCGGACCTGCCGCCGCCGGATCCACGGTTGGATGTGCCCGACCCGTACTACGGCGGCGAGCGCGGGTTCGCGGAAGTGTTGGACATGCTGGAGGCGGCCGCCGGCGGAGTCGTCGCGGCCGTTCGAGCGCGGTTGAACCCCTGAGGTGTTGCGTTCGACGCGTTCACAACGCTCGTCCGGAGCGGTCGCCCGATGACTGCGGACACTCCCTTTCTCAAAGTCCGAACCGGTGCCGGTGCCGACTACTACCAGGCTGAGGCAGCTGGTCTGCGCTGGTTGGCCGCGAGCGGAACATGCTCCGTGCCAGTGGTCAGGTCGGTGTCCGCCGCGAACCTTGTCATCGATCGGGTGCCCGTCGGCGCGTCAACGCCCGCTGCGGGCCGTCGGTTCGGCGCTCAATTGGCCCGGCTTCACCAGGCAGGCGCGCCTGCCTTCGGCTCGGCTCCGCCCGATGCGCCGGAGCGTGGCTGGATCGCGGACCTTCCGATGAACTACGGGGACTTCACCACGTTCGGACCGATGTATGCGCAATTGAGGGTACTGCCCTACGTCCGACTGGCTCGGGCTGCGGGCCAACTTTCCGGTCCGGATTGCGGACCCTTTGAGGAGTTGGCCGAGGCACTGGCCGATGACGAGCCGGGACTGGTCGGCCCACCCGAAGCCGCCAGTCGGCTGCACGGCGACCTTTGGAGCGGCAATCTCATCTGGGCCGCCGACCGCATCGGCCAGCCAACCGCATGGTTGATCGATCCCGCCGCGCACGGCGGGCACCGGGAGACGGACCTGGCCATGCTCGCTCTGTTCGGAGCGCCGCAGCTGGCCGAGATCATGGCCGGGTACCAGGCGGAAGCGCCGCTATCCGAGGGGTGGCAGGCGAGGCGCGGCCTGCATCAGGTGTATCCCCTGCTCGTTCACACGGTGCTGTTCGGCGGTGGCTACGCCGCGAGCGCGCGGTCGGCCGCAGTCCGAGCGCTTCGAGCTCTGCACTGAGGGATCGAATTGTCGCCGCGGGGTGAGTTTCTCAGCCCTCGTCGAGCCGGTGCTGGCGGGTCTCCTCTTCGATCTTTCCCTGCCGCTGGTGGGCGTCCCGCTCTGACTCGTGTTCGGCCTCGGCCGTCAGCGCGGAGTCCAGCGATGCCTCGGACAATTCGGCTTCGAGGTTCGGGTCGGTTGGCTCAGCCATGGTGGGGTCCGTTCGTCGAAGGTCAGCAGTCACCGGGTGGATGACAGGCTACTCACGGTACTCGGGAGAAGTGTCGCGACGGTGACCGGAACGGGTCGGACCCGGGCCGGTCAACGAACGCCGATGAATTTGGCCGGTACGTTGGCCGCCGCGGCTGCAGTGGCCGTCGGTGCGGCGAGCACCCGCCACAGTCGAGCCTTGGCCATAAAGGGGACCCACAGCCTGACCTGACCGGTGGTGTCGGTGGTGGCCGCTGGACCACCGTTACGCCATACCCGGGAAGTCTCATCCCATTGCTGGAGGTGCACCTGCCTACGCGCGCCTGGCGCGATCCGGAGGACTCGCGAGTAGGTGGTGCCGATCCGACCGCTGAACGATGGGCGACCCCAGGCGGATACCGTGCTGGGGCTTGGCCCGGGTGTCGGTGCGGCGCCGGGACAGCCTGCTGGACCGACGTCGGGGTTGATCGTGACGCGAACCTCGCCGTTTGTCGGCAGATCCACCAAAGGCCTCCGGTCGGGGGCGTCGTTGAAGGTATCGCCGAACGGGAAGCCGTAGGCAAGGGTGTACGGGAACAGCGCCGCGGCCCAGACGTTGTAGTAGGGATGTTGTGGTTGAGAGGCGGCGAACGGCCCCCAGTTGGCCGCCGACACGTTGAAGAGGCCGGAGTCATTGAGGTGTCCCGGACTATTCCAGAAGCCCCAGGCAAAGCCCGCCACGACGTCACGGAAGGCCGCCGCGTATTCGTCGTTCTCCCCGACGAAGTGCGGTACCGCCAGATTCCCGTTGAGGTAGTAGGGGCTGTTGTTCGAGTAGATCCCACCGACATCGATGCCGGCCGGGACCAGGCTGCTACCGGTCAGCGTGATGGACTGCAGTTTGTCCGGCCCGGTGTCCGTCAGCACCAGCGTGCCCAGATCGGTCGGGGACGTGACGGTGAACTTGCCGGAATAGTCGTACACCTTCGAGGGATGGCCGGAATTGCCGTCGAACCGGCCCCTGATCCGCAATGGTTTCCCGGCCATCGACTTCACGTAGGCGGTCAAGTTGGGGTAGCCGGAGGGGTTGAGTCCGCTGCTGATGTTGGGTGATACCAATCGCAGGAACTGACCGGCGCTGCCACTGTGCGCGGTCCCGGCCGGAGTGAGACTGCGCACAGCGGCCTCATAGTTGCCGCCGGCGGCGGTCAGTTTCGTCTTCAGAACCGCCTTGAGGGCATCCGTGTAGCAGGCCCACCTCTTGGGTGACCCGACCGGTTGACCTGCGGCGTTGAAGGTGGCGATGTCCATCGGTATCCCGAACATGTCCACCGCGGTCAGGTTGCCCTGCCCGGGATAGTTGAGTTCAACGGAGTCGAACCGTACGGGCGACGTGTCCGGGCTAGGGGCCGCCGCCGGTGGCGGCGCCAGCGGCGGGACGTCGGGCTTCTTCGGGTCCCCGTACGCGATGTAGAGGCGGCCCGAGTCCAGCCTTGGCAACTTGAGTGAGGATCTCTCGGACAGTTTCATCGGCGGTGCCACGGTCTCGACTCGCCACGACTTATCCGGCTGCTGAACACTGCCCTGGGCGAAGATCCAGATGGCGCTGTCGGCGACCACCTTCCGGTTGTTGACCAACGTGTTGTTCACCACCGTGATGGTCAATCCGCCGCTGTCCGCCGCGGCGGCCTCAGCAGAACCAGAGTCGGCTGTCGCCCCAACTGACAGCAACGAGACGGCGAGAGCAGCGCTGAGCAGCGGGCCGGCGGTGATCACCTGCGTATGTTAGGCGGCAACTGGATCCCGGTCCATCCCTCGATCGGTCAGCGCGCCCGCCCACACCTCAGCGAGGGCTGGAATCCGGTGCCTCGCGGGTGGTTGCGGCCGCGGGGCGGATTCCCGTCACCTCGACCACCGAGTCGGAGTCGCCGTCAGCTGCGGGACTCTTGCGCTCCCCAGACCCGTAGCCGTAGCCGTAGCCGTAGCCGGAGCGGTAGCCGTAGCCGTAGCCGTAGCTCTTGGCCGGCACGCAGTTCAGTGCCGTGCCGAGCAATCGAGCACCGGTTGCCTCCAACGCCTCCCGCGACTTTCGGACCTGTTCCCGCGACGTGCTGCCGTACTTGACGATCAGCAGCGCCCCATCGGTGGCGGGGGTGAGGGCGGCGGCGTCGGTCACCAGCAGCAGCGGTGGCGTGGCCAGGATGATGGAGTCGTAGCTCTCGAGAAGTTCCTGCACCAGCGCCGCCATCTGGTGGCTGGCCAGGATCTCACTCGGGTTGGGCGGGATCGTCCCCGCGCCGATGACGGACAACAGGTCGCGGCCCCACGAGACGGTGACCTCCTCGATCGTGTGGGTACCGCGCAGAATGTCTGTGATGCCTGCACCCGCCGCGATCCCCAGGTAGTCGGCGACCTTCGGTCTGCGCAGGTCGGCCTCCAGCAGGCAGACCCGCAGGCCCGCCTCGGCCATCGCTACCGCGAGGTTAGCCGCAGTGGTGGTCTTCCCTTCGCCGGGCACGCTTGAGGTGACCACGATTGCTCGCGGTGGATTGTCGACGTCAACGAACTGCACGTTGGTGCGAATCGTTCGGTACGCCTCGCCTCGAATCGAGGACTTGGTGGATTTCGTGGCCAAGCTGGTGGACGCATTGGCCTCGAACGGAATGATGCCCAGGGTGGTGCTGCCGGAGATCTGGCGGAGGTCGTCGTCGCTTTTGACGGTGGTGTCCAGCACATGACGAAGCACTGCGACTGCGATTCCGAGGCCGAGTCCGAGCACCAGCCCGAGCGCCAGGTTGATCGGCACATTCGGTGAGGTGGGGGAGGTAGGTACTGACGCCGGAGTGGTGACGCTGAACTTGACGGCAGACTGGGCGGCGCCCGGTGGCGTCTCGAGAATCTCCACCTGCTTACCAAGTTGGGTCAACACCGCGTTTGCGATCCGGGTCGTCTGCACTGGGTCCGTGCCGGCCGCGGTGACGATCAGGGACAGGGTCTGGGGCGGATTCGTGGCCGTCACCATGCCTGCCAATTGCTGCGTCGAGATCGTCAAGTTGAGTTCCTTGATGACTTCGTTCAGCACGGCGGGGGCGTTGACGAATCGGGTGTAGGTCTTCACCCGTTGCAGTCCCAGCGCGGCGCTCGCCACCGGAGCTGAGGTGTTGGTGGGTCCGAGCGCGACAAAACCCTCCGCAGACGCATCGTAGATTTTGGGCGCCAGCAAGGTATAGCCGGCGGCGATGCCGACTACGACCAGAGTGATACCCAGGACAGACATCCAGCGACGGCGGATGACCCGTAGATACTCCTGCAAGTCCACCTGCGACTCCTCCGCGCTGTGTTCGATGGTGTTGGCCCGGAGAGTCGATTCTCCGGAGAAGGTGGCCGTAGCCGTCTGTAGTCCGTGCTGCGATGGGGTGATTCTAGGTGCCGACCCGGCTGGGTGGTGGTCCCGCCTCCTGTGGGTCTCGTCCGAATTCTTAGAGGCGTTCGTGGCGGTGGTCGGCTGAGCCCGGTGCCGCAGCAGGTCGGCGGCGGCCCCCTCCTAACCCGGGAACCGCCTCTGACCTGCTGTGATTGTCGGTGGAGCCAAGGGGACTCGAACCCCTGACCCCCTGCCTGCCAGGCAGGTGCTCTACCAGCTGAGCT
>JAUPKM010000201.1 GCA_030837445.1 Actinomycetota bacterium | reverse complement strand
CCATGGTTCGCCCAGGTGTGGTCCAACGGAATGGTCTGCGGTGGCACGTTCATCGATCCCCGGCATGTCTTGACCGCGGCGCACTGCGTCGCCGGGCGCAGCGCCTCGCAGATTCGGGTGCTACCCAATCCGGGAACCCGATTGGCCGGGCTTGCCAGTGCCCCACGGGCCGCTGCTATCCGGGTCCACCCCGGCTACAACCCGAGAACCATGGGATACGACGCGGCGGTGATCGCGCTGCCGGCGCCGATTTCTCGAGCCTGGCTTCCGCTGAATATCGATCGGCGAGCACCGGTGGCCGGTCAACTCGGCAGGATCTACGGGTTCGGAACCGTCTCCTCGAGTGGGCGGGTGTCACCGCGGATGCTGTCGGCCCCAGTGCGCTTCCTGGAGCGGGGCGGGCGCTGCGGTCAGTACGGGACCGGCTACCAGCCAGGTCTCATGCTGTGTGCGGCCGGCGACGACCGCGCCGACACCTGCGACGGAGACAGCGGCGGTCCGCTCACGGCCATCGGTGCCGACCGGGTGACACGAATCGTCGGCATCACAAGTTGGGGCAGAGGCTGTGGGCTGCCCAACTACCCGGGCATCTACACCCGTGTGACCGCAGTCGTCGCGTGGGTGAACCACATCCGCACGGTCACCTGACGGTCACGGCCACGGCTGGCCGGAAGCGACGGCCTGATGCAGTTCGAGCAGCAGGCCGGCAAATCTGCTGGGGTCGTCCAGATGTGGTTCATGGCCGGCGCCGGCGAAAATCTCCAGCCGGTTGTTGCCCAGTAGCCCGTGGGCTCGTCGACCGTGGGCCAGCGGCAGAATATGGTCGTCGCTACCCCAGATGACCAGCGTCGGGCTGTCGGCGAGTGCCGGTAGCCGAGGCAGGGCCGAGATGCGCTGACCGGAGGAGTTCACGACAGCCCGCAACGTCGTCAGGAAGGCGTAGCGATGGTCGGGGTCGGCGATCTCGCGCAACCGAGCCAGCGTGGACTCGGTCAGGGCGTTCGGCAGCGGACGGATCCGACTCCAACCGCGGGCAAGCGCCTCCGCCGCCGCAAGCGTGCGCCGGTTGAAAGCGGCACCCATCACCAGGCCGGAACCTGGCATGGCCGTGAGTCGTAGCACTAGTGAGGTCTCGTCGCCGAGTCCACCGCTGGACACCAGTGCCAGCGCGGCGACCCGTTCGGGGAATTGATAGACGAACTGCAGGGCAATACCGCCACCCAGCGAGTGGCCGACGAGGGTGCACTGCTCGACGTCGAGCGTGTCCAGCAAGTCGCGCACGACGCTGGCCAGCGCGGCCAGGCTGTAGTCCCCGCGGTCCTTGGAGGACCCGCCGTGGCCAGGGAGGTCGACCGCGATCGTGCGCAGTCCAAACCCGGTCAGCTGGGTGATCGCTGGTCCCCAGGCAGCGGAACTCGAACCGATCCCGTGCAACAGCACCAGCGGGTACGGGTCGTCTTGCGGGCCCGAGTCCAGGTACCGCAACTCCCGCCCGTGCAGGCTGACCAGTGCCTCCGCGACCCTGACCACCGCGCTCACCCCCTGGCTACTGTTGGAACTAGATTGCCAGTCATGACCGATCCGAAGGAAGCCCGACCCCGGGGATCGTCCACTCGAGCGACTTGGCTGCTCGCCGCCGTCACCTTGGTGATTCTGGGGTCGCTGTTGATGCCTGGACCGGACGTTCCGAAGGTTGAGATCGCCCACGTCGACCTGCTCGTGCACGCCGGTCTGTTCGCCGCGTGGGCGGGCGCGCTCATCGCTGCGGTGCCTGCTGTCCGCAATCGGCCCTGGACAGCGATCCCCGCGGCTATGGCTTTTGGTCTCGTTACCGAGACGCTGCAGCTGTTTGCACAGGCGCGGAGTTTCGACCTGCTGGATGTGGTCGCGGATACGTTCGGGGCCGCCATCGCGGCCGTTGTCGCCTCTGCCGTCGCCCGGAACGGAACGAGCTCCGAACCGGGCGTAGGCTCGTAGCCATGGGAATCGGAGAAACAGCTCGCGCAACTGCCCACGCCAAAGTGTCTGAAGCTCAGGCGAAAGTGACGCAGCTGCAATCGCAGTTGAAGCAGGCAAAGCTCGACCTTGAGGGGTCAGCCGCGGCGGGTGACCTGCTGGACTCGGTCAAGGACACCACCGTCGTCGGCACCCTGACCTCGGGGATGCGAGATCAGTCCGGCGTAGACGAGGCCACCGCGCAGGCAGAGGTTGACCGACTCACCGCCGAGTTGAGCAGCGCCCAGACCAAGTTGGACCTGCTTCGCAAGGCCGAGTCAGCCGTCAGCGCCGTGACCGGTGGCCCGGATGACGACACGGCCCCGCCTGCCACAACCGCTGGCTGAGTGTCGCCGCACTTTGAGGTTCGGGAGCAACTGACCCGTCGGGGGCAACCGGCTCCCGGCGGCCGCACCGGCGTGATTCAGACAGCTCACGGCACGATCGAGACTCCGGCGTTCATCCCGGTCGGAACGAAGGCAACAGTAAAGGCCGTGCTGCCCGAATCCATCGCGACCGGGGGGGCGCAAGCGGTATTGGCCAACGCCTACCACCTGTACCTGCAGCCGGGCGCCGACATCGTCGCCGGCGCAGGTGGTCTTGGCGCCTTCATGAACTGGCCGGGACCAACCTTCACCGACAGCGGCGGATTCCAGGTGCTTTCGTTGGGTGCCGGATTCAAGAAGGTGCTGGCGATGGACACCGCGGTGCGCTCCGATGACGTGATAGCAGCCGGCAAGGACCGGCTTGCGCGGGTCGATGACGATGGTGTGACCTTCAAGTCCCATCTGGACGGTTCCAGTCACCGATTCACCCCAGAGGTCTCGATGGCCGTGCAGCGGCAGTTGGGTGCCGACATCATCTTCGCCTTCGATGAATGCACCACCTTGGTCAACACCCGGGAGTACCAGGTTCGTTCACTCGAACGCACTCGGCTGTGGGCCGGTCGCTGCCTCGAGCAACATCAACGGCTCGCAGCCGAGGAACCAGGCCGGCCGCGGCAGTACCTGTACGGCGTGGTGCAGGGTGCCCAGTACCAGGACCTTCGGCGTCGCGCAGCCGAAGACCTGGCAGCTATGGACTTTGACGGCTACGGCATCGGTGGTGCTCTGGACAAGAGCATGCTGGGGGAGATCGTCGGCTGGGTCACTGAAGTACTACCCGCAGATCGACCTCGCCACCTGCTCGGAATCGGCGAGCCCGACGACTTGTTCGCCGCCATCGACCGCGGTGCGGACACCTTCGATTGTGTCGCGCCCTCGAGACTGGCTCGGAACGGGTCGGTGTACGCCCCGACGGGCCGCTACAACATCGGCGGCGCGGCGAACCGTCGCTCCTATCAGCCGCTGGCGGATGACTGTGACTGCTACACCTGCCGTCACTACACCCGGGCCTACCTCCACCACGTCTACAAGGCGAAGGAGATGATCTGCAGTACCTTGCTCACCATCCACAACGAGCACTTCATCGTCGGGCTGGTGGACAGCATCCGTGCAAGTATCGAGGGCGGCCACTTCGATGAGTTTCGACGGCAATTCCTCTGCGGCTACTACGGTCCATCCGCCGCCGCGACCCTGGCCGAGACCGGGTTTGGGATCGGGTAGCTCGGTTCGGCCGACTTCACGGCGGCGATCACTCGGTAGGTGACCGGCAGCAACAGGACTTCCACCAGACACTTGTAGATATAGCCGGTGATCACGTAGTTGAGGAATTCCCCACCCGTGATGACTCCGTAGAACGCGATCGTGCAGAAGACCACCGTGTCGGCTAACTCGCCGACCGCCGTGGACCCGAGCAGGCGCACCCACAGGTGCCGCTCATCCGTGCGGGCCTTGATCTTCACCAGGACGTAGGCATTCAGCAGCTGTCCTGCCAGGAAGCCGGCGAGGCTGGCCGCGACAATGCGGGGCACGAAGCCCAGGATCGCCTCAAATGAGGCCTGGTTCGGCCAGCCCTCCGCCGGCGGAGCGGCTTGAACCAGCCAGAACGTCAGGGCGGCGGTGGCAGACAGGGCGAAGCCGAGGTAGATTGCACGTCGCGCGGCCTTCCAACCGTAGACCTCACTCAGGACGTCCCCGAGGATGTAGGTCAGGGGAAAGAGAAGTGCGCCGCCGTCGGTGATGACCGGGCCGATAGCAATCAGCTTGACTGCTGCAATATTCGAAATCAGCAGCATCCCGCAGAAGACGGCGACCACCAAGTAGTAGTGGCCATGTCCGGTGCTCGCGAACCTGGCGGAGGTGGTGCCAGCGGAGTTGCTGTCGACCACGGTCAGAACTTGGCCGGTCGACGCTCGACGAAGCTCAGCAGCCCCTCGGCCGCGTCCTCGCTGGCGAGGATGTTCGGCAGCGTGGCCAGGATGTGTTCCACTGCGGCGCTCTCGCCGCCATCCCTGCCGATGCGGGCGTTGGCGAGCGTCGCCTGGACCGCCATCGGTGACTGCTCGGCGATCAACTCGGCCAGTTGGCGGGCCCGCGCGACGTGGTCGCCGGCGGGCACGACTTCCTGGACCAGCCCGATGTGTTGGGCATACTCGGCGCCGAATTCCTCCCCGGTGAGCAGGAACCTCATGGCATTTCCCCAGCCCAACTGTGCCGGCCCGCGGAAGGTACCGCCACCGAACGGCATGAGTCCGCGCCCGATCTCCAACTGCCGTAACCGGACGTCGTCCGCGGCGACAACGATGTCGGAGGCCAGCGCCAGCTCGATGCTGAGGGTGTACGAGAGGCCGTTCAGCGCCAGCACCACAGGTTTGGGTACCTGCGGCTTCCAGATCCCGAACGGGTCGTACTCGTAGTTACCCGCGAGCGTCTGTGCGCCGCGGGTCGCCACCGCAGGGCCCACCTCTGCCAGGTCCAGACCGGCCGAGAAGTGATCCCCGTGGCCGAAGACGACCCCGACCCGGGCATCCGGCTCATCGGCCAACTGTTGGTAGGCGGCGGCGAATTGGTCGATGGTAGCGAGGTTGAAGGCGTTGCGCTTCGCTGCGCGGTTGATTCCGATCATCAGCACGTGCCCGACCTGGTCCACTGTTACCAACTGGCTCATCCTGCGCAGCGTAGTCGGCTAGTCCGAGAGCGTGTCCGACGGCCGCTGTCAAGGGTGCCGGTGGACCCTGCAGGCGCGGCTCGATGAGCGACCGTGTCGTGCTCGTCACACCGATGTAGCCGTGGTCACGCTGGGAAATGACGATCCTGACCGGCCAGTGCCGGATAATTGTTGGTGAAGAGACACGGATGGTCGGCCGTCGAGCCACCGGGGCCGCACACCACGGCCGGAACATCACAGACACAGGGAGAGTTACATGCCAGACGAGCAGACGAAGAACGTGACGAGGGAATTCGGGCTAGGTCGAGCCGGAACCGGTGCGGTCGAGTCCGCCGACGGACGCGACGGACACCCGTTGGCCATGGTGACCGACGTTCGTCGGCACCAACCGACCCCGGCCGCTAGGACGATGCCGGGGCTGGCGTCGACCCTCACACCCCCGCTCGACTGACTCACCCTGCGGCGCCGCGCGCCGCAACCTTCTCTCTGGGCGGAACTCGAGGGGAAGAAGCCATTGCCGAATCGAGTTGTAATCCTTGTAAGCATGTAATCAAACAGGGAGAACATCATGGGTCCGCATGGACACGCACATGGCAGGGGTCGCGGCTTTGGACCGAGAGGGCGCGGCCGGCAGGCGGAGCCTCCGGCGGCAGCAGCCGACGAAATCCAAGGCTGGCTGGTTGGCCGACTTCCGGACGACTGGTTTGTCGGCCCGCCGGAATTGATCATCGACCGCGACGAGATCACCATCATCGGCCCACTGGCTGCGCCCCCCGCCGCCGACGGTGTCGACGAAACGGCCGCCGCGGCTGGACGAATCCGCAGGTTTCGGGAGGACACCAGAGAATCCCGGATCGCGATTGCCCGGGAACTGGAAGCCGGATACCAGCGCAAGGTTGCCTGGGGGGCAACTGTCGGAGAACTGACCGAGGTGTTCACCAGCCTTGCCGCGCCGGCCATGACGCGGCTGCGGCAACCCGAGCGACAGGTCCTCGACACGTTGGTGGAAGGAGGTGTCGCGCGGTCCCGGGCAGAGGCGCTCGCGTGGTGCGTGCGCCTAGTCGGCGAACATGAGCAGGAGTGGATCGCCGCACTCCGAGAGGCGTTGGACAAGGTCCGGCAGACCCGCCAGGCCGGACCGGAGTAATCGTCTCGTCAGGCGAGAATCCTGCCGATCGGGCACGTGATTGGGTGCCCCCGGCAGGATTCGAACCTGCGCGCATGGCTCCGGAGGCCACCGCTCTATCCCCTGAGCTACGGGGGCCAGGGCGTCGCAAGGTTACCAGGCGGGAGCGACACGACTGGTCCGGCAGGGGGGCGTTGCGGGCCGCACGGCCGGTCGGCTGACACAGTTGGGGCATGAAGTTGCCCATCGTGACCGCCGGCGTGGTCACGATGGGTGCGTGTTGCGTGGTCGCCCTCGCTGGCTGTGCCGAACTCGACGGGGCACCTGGCCGCGGCCCTGGGACTACTGCGTCGCCGACAACCTCGCCCTCACAGTCTGATCGTCCCAGTGCGGTGATCCCGTCGGATGGCGGGTCTGCCTCCAGCGCGACGGGAAGCGCCAGCGCCGCCACCGGGAGTGCCGCCACCGGGAGTGCCGGCGCAGCCAGCGCCACCGCCAGTGACACCGGTCCGATGCTGGATTGCGGAAATGTGTTCGACGAGGCCTGGCCGGCGGACATGGCACGTCCGGCGGCAGCCGGTTGGGATGGTCCGAGCTGTTCGGTCGAGGAAGGCGGAGTCGTCCTGACCTGGGCGTTTGCGGGGGGCGCACCGGCTCCGGAAGTGACTGACGCGGCCTTCGTGGCGCTCCGGAAGGGGTTTGCAGATGAGGGCTGGACAGAACAGGAGACTGGTGGCGAGGATCTCAACGGCGAGGTTGTGACCGCGCTGGAGATGGAATCACCCAGTGGCCGCCCCGGTACGATCAGCTATGTCTCTGGCGGCGACGACCCCGCCGAATTGACGGTGAGGTTCCAGGGATGAGGGTCTCCGCGACTGCCTGCTTGCTGGCTTCGAGCGCAGCACTACTACCTCTGTCTGCCTGCACCTTGACTGCGAATGACACCCCGGCAGACCGTTCCGGTCCGTTTGCCACCGGTGCGGCAACTTCACAGACAACGCTTTTCGGCGACACCTACGCTCCGTGCTCGGAGCTCCAACTGGAGGCGTACCCGGGAAGCATCGACCGGCCCTCAAACCGCTACTACGCGGGGCCATGGTGCCGGGGAGTGCCAGGCGGTACCACGTATGTCTGGTCGTATGGGCGGCCGCTGTCGAAGGAACAGGATCCGCGGTCGGTCCGGGAAGACGTCAACCGCGACGTGCTGACGCTCGTCAGCGACCTGAAGGCCCAGAAGTATGTGGTGCTCTGCGGTCCGCATGCAGATGACCCGTCGATGGCCGATGTCAATATCGGCCTGGGCAAGGTCGGCGAGAAGACCAGGATCTACCTGCGGGTGCGGGGACAGGATCTGCCACCGTCGGGTAGCCAGGCGCCGTCGGGCAGCGCGACCCCGTTGTCACTGACCGTGACCCGAACCGAGAACAGCCCGGTTCCGGCCGGCGTACCCGTCGCAGCCCGCTGCTGACCGACCGACCCGAGGCAGCAACCGCGACACGCTGCCGCCGGGGCGCGTGGATACCCTTGCGGTCATGACACCTGAAGAACTGGCCGACGAGGTGGCCGCCGCCGTCGCGGCTGCAATCGCCGCCGACGAGTTCAGCGCCGGGGCCGCAGAGGGCCTCGTGATCGCAGTCGAGCGGCCTCGAAGTCCAGAGCACGGTGACTACGCCACCAACGTCGCGATGCGGCTGGCCAAAGCCGTAGGTCGGCCGCCCCGGGAAGTGGCGGCGGTGCTCGCGGCGCGACTCGCCGAGACCGCGGGTGTCGCGGGCGTGGACGTCGCGGGTCCTGGCTTCATCAATATCCGGCTGGAACCGGCGGCTGCTGGGGAGGTGGCTCGGGCGGCGGTGCTGGCCGGAGACGGCTACGGCCATGGCGATTCGTTGGCCGGTGTGAAGATCAATCTTGAGTTCATCTCCGCCAACCCGACGGGACCGCTACATCTGGGTCACACGCGGTGGGCGGCGGTCGGCGATGCGATGGCGCGGGTCCTGACGGCGGCGGGAGCGACCGTGGACCGGGAATTCTACGTGAACGACCGCGGAGTCCAGATGGATCGGTTCGGCGCCTCGATCGCGGCAGCGGCCGACGGTCAACCCCCGCCCGCCGACGGCTACCACGGTGCCTACATTGTCGACCTGGCGGCGGGCATCCTGGCTGACCACCCGGAGTATCAAGGGCTGGTCGGTCAGCAGGCGCTGGTGGCCTTCCGGGAGGCGGGCTACGAGCGACAACTGGCTGCCCAGCAGGCCGTGCTGGAGGTTTTTCGCACCCACTTCGACGTCTGGTATTCGGAGCGAGAGCTGCACTCCTCCGGCGCTGTGGAGCGCGGGATGTCAGCCCTGCAGGCAGGCGGGCATGTGTACTCCGAAGGTGGTGCCACCTGGTTGCGGACGACCGACTTCGGCGACGACAAGGATCGAGTGCTGGTCAAGAGCGACGGGGAGATGACCTACTTCTCCTCCGACTCGGCGTACTACGTAGACAAGCGAAGCCGCGGCTATGACATCTGCATCTACCTGCTCGGCGCCGATCATCATGGCTATGTGGGCCGTCTGAAGGCGATCGCGGCCTGCGCCGGAGACGATCCTGAGCGCAACATCGAGGTGCTGATCGGGCAGCTAGTGAAGATGGTCCGGGCCGGTCAGGAGGTCAAACTCTCCAAACGAGCCGGAACCATCGTCACGCTGGAGGATCTGGTGGATGAGGTCGGGGTGGATGCGGCCAGGTACACCCTCAGTCGCTACCCGGTGGACTCGCCGCTCACCCTCGATCTGGACCTGATGATCAAGCGCACCAACGACAATCCGGTGTTTTACGTCCAGTACGCGCATGCGCGAATCTGCTCTGTGCTGCGGCACGCGGCTGATCTGGGGATCGATTGGCGCGAGTCTGAGTTCGACCCGGCGCTGCTGGCCGAGGCCAGGGAAGGGGAACTGCTGGCCGCGATCGCCGAATTCCCGCGGGTACTGGCCTCCGCCGCCGAGCTGCGGGAACCGCATCGAGTTGCCCGGTATCTGGAGGAGTTGGCGACCGCCTACCACCGGTTCTACGACACCTGCCGGGTGCTGCCGCGAGGTGATGAGGTGGCCGACGCCGAGACGGTCTCCCGCCTGTGGTTGTGTGCCGCGGCCAGGCAGACGCTTGCCAACGGCCTGGATCTGCTGGGCGTCTCCGCGCCGGAGCGAATGTGAGCCGGCCGCATCCGGCGGGGCCCAAGCACGGTGACGTCGTCGCCACCCGAAACCCCCACCCTCGACCGGAGCATGTCGACGACCTCGACGCAAGTATCTGGTCGACAACCACCCGCCGGGGGCCGGACGGCGAGATTCGAATCGGTGGAGTCTCCGTGCTGCAGTTGGCCACTGACTTCGCCACTCCGCTATTCGTAATCGATGAGGACGACCTGCGCTCGCGGGCGCAGGCGTACCGGGAAGCGTTCTCGGTCCGATCCGGGGTCGACGTCGACGTGTACTACGCGGGCAAAGCCTTCCTGGCGTCAGCGATCGTGCGGATCGTGCGGGATCAGGGCTTGGGGCTGGATGTCTGCAGCGGCGGGGAGTTGTGGTGCGCCCTTGCGGCGGGGATGCCACCGTCGAGGATCCTGTTCCACGGCAACAACAAATCCGAGGACGAACTGGTCGCCGCCTTGGACGCGCGGGTCGGCAGAATCGTGGTCGATTCGGTTGCCGAGATCAGGTTGCTGTCCCAACTCGCGGCGGACCGGGGTCTGGTCGCGCCTGTGTTGGTCAGGGTCACGGTGGGAGTCGAGGCCCACACCCACGAGTTCATCGCGACCGCCCACGAAGACCAGAAATTCGGTTTCTCGATCGCGTCCGGGTCCGCGATGGCGGCCGTGGCGGCTGTGCTGGCGGACCCCAACCTGGAACTTGTCGGCGTGCATTCGCATATCGGCTCGCAGATCTTCGTGGCGAGCGGGTTCGAGGTGGCCGCCCATCGTGCGGTGCGCTTCCTCGATCGGATTCGGTCCGAGCACGGTGTGGTCGTCACGGAGCTGAACCTCGGCGGTGGCCTGGGAATCAAGTACACCGACGATGATGCCCCGCCGGCTGTGGCTGAGATCGCAGCGGAACTCCTGGAAATTGTGGTGGCGGAGTGTCAGCGCTACCGGCTACCGGTGCCGCGGTTGGCGTTCGAGCCCGGCCGGGCGATCGTCGGACCGTCCACCACCACCATCTACCGGGTCGGCACGATCAAGCGCCGCACGTTGGAGGGCGGTCAGCAACGGGTATATGTGAGCGTCGACGGTGGGATGAGCGACAACATCCGGACGGCTCTGTACGACGCCGACTACACCGTCGCGCTGGCAAACAGGGGTTCGGACGCCCGGGCGATGCTCACCCGAATCGTGGGCAAGCACTGCGAGAGCGGCGATATCGTCGTCCGGGATGCATGGCTACCCGACGACCTGGCCCCGGGAGACCTGATTGCGGTGGCCGCAACCGGCGCCTATCACCGGTCGATGGCCAGCAACTACAACCTGGTCACCCGACCTGCGGTGGTGTCAGTCGCGGGCGGTGCCGCGCAGGTTGTGTTGCGGCGGGAGTCGCTGGCAGATCTCTTCGCCACCGACGTAGGCCTGTCCGAGGCCGACGTGAGAACCTTTGGATCATGACGCAGACCATCAAAGTCGCTCTACTCGGCGGCGGTACCGTCGGCTCGCAAGTGGTCCGACTGCTGATCGAGAACGTGCAGGATCTCTCGGCTCGGGCAGGTGCCACGCTGGAAGTCGTCGGGGTCGCAGTGCGAGATCTTCGCCGGGAACGGCCCGGAATCCCGACCCGGTTGCTGACCGATGACCCGATGGCGCTGGTGACCAGACCTGACGTGGACCTGGTGATCGAGGTGATGGGGGGGATTGAACCGGCCAGAGAGTTGATCCTGGCGGCGCTCGACAACGGTGCCAGCGTGGTGTCCGCGAACAAGGCGCTGATCGCAGAGGACGGCGCAGTGCTGCACGCCGCGGCAGAGCGGAACTCGGTCGACCTCTACTACGAGGCGGCCGTCGCTGGCGCCATCCCGCTGCTACGGCCGCTCCGCGAGAGCCTCGCGGGTGACCGCGTCCGGCGGGTGCTGGGCATCGTCAACGGCACCACCAACTACATCCTCACCAAGATGGACGAAGACGGCGCCGACTACGCCGAGGTGCTGGCAGAGGCACAGCGATTGGGGTACGCGGAGGCCGATCCGACAGCCGACGTTGAGGGGCACGACGCGGCCGCGAAGGCGGCGATCCTGGCAGGGCTGGCATTCCACAGTCCGGTGAGTATGTCGGACGTCTCGTGCGAGGGAATCTCCGGGCTGACGGCCGCGGACATAACCGCCGCCCGAGACTCCGGTTTCGTGGTGAAACTGCTCGCGGTCGCCGAACTCACCGATGCTGGTGACGGCGTGGTTGTCCGGGTGCATCCGGCGATGGTGCCCAGAAGTCATCCGCTGGCCAGTGTTCGGGACGCCTACAACGCGGTCTTCGTCGAAGCGGAATCCGCTGGTCAGGTGATGTTCTATGGCAGAGGAGCCGGCGGCGAGCCGACGGCCAGCGCGGTCCTCGGCGATGTCGTGGCGGCCGCCCGGAACAAGTTGGCCGGTAGACCGGGGCATGCTCATTCGGTCTACGCGGACCTGAAAGTCCTTCCCCTCGGGCGGGCAACGACTCGCTACTCCGTCAGCCTGCTGGTACTCGATCGGCCTGGGGCGTTGGCCGCAGTGGCGGCGGCCTTCGCAGAGCAGGGGGTATCCCTGCAGAGCGTCAGACAGGAAGGCGGGCTGGAGTCTGGGGAACAGGATGCAAGCCTGCTGGTGCGTACCCATGCGGCGGCTGAATCTTCACTGCAGCAGACCGTTGAACGGCTGCGGGAGTTGGCGGAGGTCAAACAGGTCGTCGCGGTGATGCGAGTGGAAGGCGGACCCGACGCATGAGCGGACCGGAATCGAGGATTTGGCGGGGCGTTATCGAGGAGTACCGGGACCGGTTACCGGTGACCTCCGAAACGCCGATCGTCACGCTCTGCGAAGGCGGCACGCCGCTGGTGCCGGCCAATCACATCTCGGATTTGACCGGCTGCGATGTCTGGCTCAAGGTCGAGGGCGCGAACCCCACCGGTTCCTTCAAGGACCGAGGGATGACGATGGCGATCTCGGTGGCGGCCCAGCAGGGCGCTAAGGCGGTGATCTGCGCGTCCACCGGGAACACCTCCGCGAGCGCATCGGCCTACGCGGTGCGGGCCGGCATGGTCTCAGCGGTTCTCGTACCCGCGGGCAAGATCGCAATGGGCAAACTGGCGCAGGCAGTTGTGCACGGTGCGGTGCTGCTCCAGGTGGACGGCAACTTCGACGACTGTCTGGTGTTGGCCCGACAGTTGTCCGACGACTATCCGGTAGCCCTGGTGAACAGCGTCAACCCAGCTCGGATCGAAGGCCAGAAGACGGCGGCCTTCGAGATCGTCGACCAGTTCGGCGATGCCCCCGACATTCACTGCCTGCCGGTGGGAAATGCAGGCAATATCACCGCCTACTGGAAGGGCTACTCGGAGTACGGACGGGACGGGGTCGCCACCTCCCTGCCCCGAATGTGGGGATACCAGGCGGCCGGCGCAGCCCCAATCGTGTTGGGCGCCCCGGTGGCCAAGCCGAAGACCATCGCGACCGCGATCAGAATCGGCAACCCCGCGTCCTGGGCTGAGGCCGAGGCTGCCCGTGATGACTCAGGTGGTCAGATAGACATGGTCACCGATCGGGAGATTCTGGACGCCTATCACGTGCTGGCCGCCAGCGAGGGCGTGTTCGTGGAGCCGGCGTCGGCTGCGTCGGTGGCCGGGTTATTGAAATCGCATCGGGCAGGATTGCTTGATCCGGGGCAGCGAGTGGTCTGCACGGTCACTGGCAACGGTTTGAAGGACCCCGAGTGGGCGCTGACCGGCGGGCCGGAGCCAGTGGCGATTCCGGTCGACGCGCTGGTGGCAGCGCGGGCGCTGGACTTGGTGTGAGCCTGGTCGAGGTACCGGTGGCGGTGTCGGTGCCTGCCACCAGCGCCAACGTCGGTCCCGGTTACGACTGTCTAGGACTCGCCCTCGAGCTTAGGGACGTATACACGGCAGCGCTCGTCGACAGACCCGGGGTGCAGGTCGAGGTGTTCGGCCAGGGTGCCGGTGTGGTCGCCGTGGACGAAGCCAATCTGGTGGCCGATTCGTTGTTGCGCGGCTTGACCCTGTTCGGCGAGGCGCCCCCGCTAGGGATTCGGCTGCGCTGTCGCAATCAGGTGCCGCACGCCCGGGGTCTGGGGTCCTCCTCGGCGGCCATCGTCGGCGGATTGGCCTTGGCGCGGGAATTGGCCGGGGGTGCCCGGAGCGGACTGACCGATGCGGACCTGTTGGCCGAAGCGGTTGTCATCGAAGGCCACCCGGACAACGTGGCGGCGGCGGTGTTGGGTGGATTCGCGCTGGGCTGGGTCGAGGGGGGCATCGGCCACGGGGTCCGACTGGAACCGGCCGCGACAGTGGCCGCGGTGGTCGCGGTGCCAGTCATGGAGTTGTCCACGGCTGCCGCTCGGGCGGCACTACCCGAGTTGGTGCCGTTGGTCGATGCGGTGGCGAATATCTCCCGGACGGCGCTGCTCTGCCAGGCGCTGACACGGCAGCCGGAACTGCTGCTGCCGGCCACCGCGGATCGGCTCCACCAGCAGCCGCGGAGTGCCGTCTACCCGGCAACCCACGAGTTGCTGTTGCGGTTACGAGCTGCCGGGTTGGCCGCGGTCGTGTCGGGTGCCGGGCCGACGGTGCTGGTGCTGACGGAGACGGATCGCGCGGGCACTGACCCCGCGGAGGTGACGGCGGCCGTCGCGGCTCACGCCGGTCCGGATTGGACAGTGCGGTCGCTGAAATTCGCGGCGCAGGGTGTCCGATCTGAGCCGCCGATTGAGTGGGAGTAACTCCCTTCGTCGGGTCGCTGTAGTTCAGACGGCCAATCGAGTGTTACTCTGAGCGGGTTCGGGAGGTAAGTTTCCCCGTCGAGAGCCGTGAAAGTCAGTCCGGCCCCAGCATTAGCCAAGGGTGGTTGACACGGTGTGCAGACCCGAAATGTTCTTCATCCGTTTCGCGTCTCTCGGCCCGGTAGCCTGCTCCAGAATCCCCAATAGCTCAACCGATCGGCACTGACATCGTCAGGTATGGCTACCTGTCGAGTGGCGTTCGGTGGCTGCGGGGTACGTCCATCAGCGTTGCCAGCGTCCGCTCGCGGGCCCGCAACAGGCGATGGACCCCACACAATATTTCAGTCCTGAAAGGACACCAGATCCACAGTGAGTGACACCACCACAGTTGGGGCGACAACCAACGGCCAGCCGCTTTCAGCGATGCTGCTGCCGGACTTGAAGAAACTCGCAGGAAAGCTCGGCATCGCCGGCACTTCCGGGATGCGAAAGGCGGACCTTGTGTCTGCCATTGGCGCGAAGCAGACCGGCGGTGCGTCGGCTGGCACCTCAGGCGCACGCCCAATCAGCGAACAACCCCGCCGCGAATCGGGCCAGTCGAAGGCCGAGGCCAAGGCTCCCACGGATGCGGTCAGCGCGGCCCCAGAGGCGCCGGATCAGGCGGCCGGCGAGCGCCGCGCCCGGGACGAGGAGCAGCGAGTGAGAGACGAGGAGCGCCGCGCACGAGGCGAAGAGTCTGCCCAGGGCAGTAGCAACGACGGCGGCCAGCGCAATGAGGGCGGTCAGCGCAACGACGGCGGTCAGCGCAATCAAGGGGGCCAGCGCAATGACGGCGGTCAGCGCAATCAAGGCGGCAACCGGAACGACGGGGGCAACCGCAACGACGGGGGCAACCGGAACGACGGGGGCCAGCGGAACCAGGGTGGCCAGCGCAACCAGGGCAACAACCAGGGCGGCGGCAACCGGGACGACCAGGACGACGATCGCGGCGGTCGCAACCGCCGCCGTAGGCGCGGCCGGGACAGGAACCGCGACGGTCAGCCGCAGGGTCAGGGGAACGCCCGGAACCGCGATCTCGACAGCGAGCAGGAGATCAACGAGGGCGATGTGCTGGTCCCGATCTCCGGCGTCCTCGATGTGTTGGAGAATTATGCCTTCGTCCGGACATCCGGCTACCTACCCGGGTCCAACGACGTCTACGTTTCACTGGCGATGGTCCGCAAGAACGGACTTCGCAAGGGCGACATCATCGTCGGCGTCATCAAACAGCTGCGCGAGAACGAACAGCGTCAGAAGTTCAATCCGCTGGTCCGGATCGATCAGGTCAATGGATTGCCCCCGGCGGAGGCGCGTAATCGGATCGATTTCGGCAAGTTGACGCCGCTCTATCCGCAGGAGCGATTGGTGTTGGAGAACGATCCGACCAACCTCACCACTCGGGTAATCGACCTGGTCGCCCCGATCGGCAAGGGACAGCGCGGTCTCATCGTCTCGCCACCCAAGGCAGGCAAGACGATGGTGCTGCAGAACATCGCCAATGCCATCTCCGAGAACAACCCGGAATGCCATCTGATGGTCGTGCTCGTCGACGAGCGTCCCGAAGAGGTAACCGACATGCAGCGGTCGGTGAAGGGCGAGGTCATCGCCTCGACCTTCGACCGGCCCGCCGAGGACCACACCATCGTCGCCGAGTTGGCGATCGAGCGCGCGAAGCGGCTGGTCGAGATGGGCATGGATGTCGTGGTGCTACTCGACTCGATGACCCGGTTGGGACGCGCCTATAACCTGGCCGCACCGGCATCTGGTCGGATCCTCTCCGGTGGCGTCGACTCGACGGCGCTCTATCCGCCCAAGAAGTTCTTCGGCGCGGCACGCAACATCGAGAATGGTGGCTCGCTGACGATTCTCGCCACTGCGCTGGTGGAGACCGGGTCCCGGATGGACGAAGTGATCTTCGAGGAGTTCAAGGGCACCGGCAACATGGAACTCAAGCTGGACCGACGGCTCGCCGACAAGCGGATCTTCCCGGCCGTCGACGTCGATGCCTCCGGTACCCGCAAGGAAGAGCTACTGCTGGCCCCGGACGAGCTGAAGGTGGTCTGGAAGCTTCGCCGGGTCCTGCACGCCCTGGATTCGCTGCAGGCCATCGAATTGCTCCTCAACAAGTTGCGCAATACCAAGGCCAACTACGAGTTTCTGATGCAAGTCGCGAAGACCACCCCAGGAGACGACGGCAACGACAACTGACGCCCGCCACAACTGACGCCCGTGTGGGCCGGAATAGATCCTCATGGGATAGTGGTTGTTCCGGCCGCCGGTTCACGCCCATCGCGGGCGACCCGGGGTACGACGATTCGAGGAGAGCACGTGAAACCTGATATCCATCCCAACTACGTGGCGACGACCGTCACCTGTAGCTGCGGAAATACCTTTACCACCCGCAGCACCGCTCCCAGCGGGTCGATCCATGCCGATGTCTGCAGTGCCTGCCACCCGTTCTACACGGGTAAGCAGAAGATTCTGGACACCGGCGGTCGGGT
>JAUPKM010000200.1 GCA_030837445.1 Actinomycetota bacterium | reverse complement strand
GCAGCGTCTACCCTGCAAAGGTGCTGACCGATGACGACCGTGGTGGGAAGTTGGTTCTGCCGGAGCGCAACGTCCCCCCCGGTCGGCAATTCGCCCTCCGTGCCGGGGTGGCACTGGGCTGCATCTTCGTCGCGTCAGCCTTGGTCTACCTGGGTCGGTCCGGCTATCGCGATGTCACCGGCGACCCGTTGACGCCACTGGACGCCCTCTACTACGCGACCGTGTCGCTCTCCACCACCGGCTACGGGGATATCACGCCGATCACGCCCGAGGCGCGGCTGGTGAACATCCTGATCATCACCCCTCTCCGACTGCTGTTCCTGATTGTGCTGGTCGGCACCACCATCGAAGTACTCACCCAACGGACTCGCGAGCAGAGCCGTGAGCGCGCCTGGAGGAAGAAAGTGCAGCACCATTCGGTCGTCATCGGCTACGGCGTGAAGGGTCGTGCCGCGGTAGCCACGCTGCTGCAGGCCGGTGAGCGGGTAGACCGAATTGTCGTGATCAGCCCCGATCCGCTGGCCGTGGAGGAGGCGTCCCGGCTCGGGGTGTTCTCGGTGTTGGGCGATGCCCGACGCGAAGACGTGTTGAAGCAGGCCGAAGTCCAACGCGCGGACAAGGTGATCGTCGCCACCAACTCCGATGACACGACCGTACTCATCACACTGTCGGTCAATCGGCTGAACAAGAAGGCGTCGCTGGTTGCGGCGGCCCGGGAATCCAGCAACGCCGATCTGCTGCGCGCCAGTGGTGCCACCAGCGTCGTACCGACTGCGGAATCCGCCGGCCAGCTGCTGGGTCTGGCCAGCGTCGCACCGGAAGCCGGCAGTTTGATGGAGGATCTGTTGGATCCGGCGATGGGCTTGGAGGTCACCCAACGGCCGGCTGCCCGAGACGAGATCGGACTCGACCCGGGTGCGCTACGCGCCCGCGGTCAGATCGTGCTAGCGGTTATCAGGGATGGCCGCACCATCCGGTTCGATGAGGGAGGCGTGAAGCTGTTCCAGCGGGACGACCAACTGGTAGTCATCCAGCGCTGCACACCAGACCGGCGACGACGTCCCGACGACCAGTCACCTGGGTGACCGGCGCCCATCGGCCCTACCCCTAACCTGAGACCATGATCGACCTGAAAGCGCTGCGCGCCGACCCCGAGAGGTACCGACGCAGTCAACATGCCCGCGGCGAAGACCCGACCCTGGTGGATTCACTGCTGCGGGCCGATGACGATCGGCGAACGGCGCTGGCTCAGTTCGAGTCGCTCCGCGCTGAACAGAAAGCGCTGGGTAAGCGGATCGGTGGCCTGACCGGGGCGAGCCGCCGAGGCACTGCGACTGAGCAGCAGCAGGCAGAGTTGGCGGAGCTGCTGGTCGCAACCGCGGAGCTCGCCGAGCAGGTCAAAGTCGCCGAGGCGGCTAGCCGGGAGGCACAGGCGGCGGTCATCGCCGGTGCCGGCGGCCTGTCCAACCTGGTGTCGGATACCTCCCCCCGCGGTGGCGAGCAGGACTTCGTGGTGCTGGCTCGGGAAGGCCGCCCGCGCGATTTCGCCGACTCCGGCTTTGAGCCCCGGGACCACCTGGAACTGGGCGAGCTGACCGGTGCCATCGACGTCGAGCGGGCCGCCAAAGTCAGCGGCAGCCGGTTCTACTACCTGACCGGTCCAGGTGCGATGTTGGAGCTCGCATTGGTGAACCTGGCGATGGCCTCCGCGGTCGCCAACGGGTTCACGCCGATGATCCCGCCAGCCTTGGTGAGTCCAGCCGCGATGGATGGCACCGGGTTCCTGGGTCAGGCCGCCGAGAACGTCTACCGCCTGGAAGCAGACGATCTCTACCTGGTCGGCACCGCCGAAGTACCGCTGGCCGCCTACCACAGCGACGAAATCCTCGATCCGTCGTCGCTACCCCTTCGCTACGTCGGATTCTCTCCCTGCTTTCGGCGCGAGGCCGGGACCTACGGAAAGGACACCAGGGGCATTATCCGGGTGCACCAGTTCGACAAGGTGGAGATGTTCTCGTTCTGTCCACCGGCCGAGGCAGAGGCGGAGCATCTGCGGCTGCTGGGCTGGGAGCGGGAGTTCATGGACGCCCTGGAGTTGCCCTACCGGGTGATCGACGTCGCGACCGGGGACCTCGGATCCTCGGCGGCGCGCAAGTTCGATATCGAAGCGTGGATCCCGACGCAGGGCACCTACCGGGAGGTCACCTCCACGTCCAACTGCACCGACTTCCAGGCGAGGCGGTTGAATATCCGGACCCGCGACGTTCAAGGTCGCCCGACCCCGCTCGCCACCCTGAATGGCACGTTGTGCGCGATTCCTAGGATCATCGTGGCCCTGCTGGAAAACCACCAACAGTCGGACGGAACGGTGCTCCTACCCGCAGCGCTGCGGCCGCTGATGGGTACCGCTGCCATCGAACTTCGCCGATGAGGGTGGCACTCCGGAATCGCGGTCCGGTATGACCGAGCGCACATTGTTGGCCACCGATCTCGACGGAACTTTGCTGCGCTCGGACGGTTCAGTATCCGAGGCCACCAAGGACGCCATCGCCGAACTTGCCGACAATGCGCGGACCGAGCTCGTCTTCGTGACCGGTCGACCGCCGATGTTCCTCGAGGGTTTCGCAGAGCTGACAGGTCATCGCGGTTCAGTGATCGCGGCCAATGGCGCACTGGTGCTGGACCTGGCGACGCTCATCCCCAGCCGGATCCACTCGATCCCCGCGGACACTGCCGAGCGAGTGATGTCGGAGCTGACCCGGGCACATGCTGCGGTGGAAATCCGCAGCATGTTGGCGGCTCCGGACGGACGCTTCGACCGGATTGTGACAGTCGGTCCCTACAGCGCCCGGGACCACGTCGAGCAAATGTGGGCCAAAGCCGCAGACGGCTGGCAAATCGCCAAGATGGTCGCCGTTGTCGACGACAGCCAACACCCGGACCTGTTCCTGGGCAGCGTCGAAGGGTTGCTGGCCGGGCTGGTGGAGGCGACTCACTCGAGTCACCGGGTGCCGATCGTGGAACTCGGCCCGCTCGGCGTAACAAAGGGCACCACCCTGGCCGACTATGCCGCCGAACTCGGGATTCCGTCGGCGAACGTCCACGCCGTCGGGGATATGCCCAACGATCTGTCGATGCTGGAGTGGGCAGGCCACTCCTACGCCGTTGCGAACGCCCACCCGCGGGTGCTGTCCGCGGCGGGGACACTACTGCCGGCCAACGATGCCGACGGGGTAGCGGGACTGATTCGCCGCCTACTGGAGCCTTGACCGAAGAATTTTTCGCAAATGATGCTCACGCCCGTGTAATTCGGCGGAAATCGGCTGAACCAGGCAATTCCGTGATGCAGAACACGCTCTTTACGAAAAGCTGTCGATCCCTGTGATTCAGGTCACCGATCAGGGCCTGGAAGCACCCGCAGACGTAGGTACGTTCGATTGTGTC
>JAUPKM010000199.1 GCA_030837445.1 Actinomycetota bacterium | reverse complement strand
TCACCACGAACGCCTTCTTTGCCGCCACCGCCGCAGACGGCTTCCACTGCCAGAACCCCACCAGCAGGTACGAGGCCAGGCCGACCCCTTCCCAGCCGAAGTAGAGCAGCGCGAAGTTGTTGGCCAGCACCAGCAGCAGCATCGCTGCGATGAACAGGTTGAGGAACGCGAAGAACTTCCGCCGGTCCGGGTCCTCGGCCATATAGCCGACCGAGTAGATGTGGATCAGCCCGCCGACGCCGGTGATCAGCAGCACGAACACCATCGAGAGTTGGTCGAGTTGGAAGGCGACCGGGACGTTGAAGTCCCCCACCACAAACCACTCATAGAGGGTCTGGGTGACACCGCGGGACTCGGCCGGCTTGGCAAGCATCGCCACGAACATCGCGACGCCAAGCGCGAACGACGCCCAGACCATCAGGATCGCCAGCAGGTGTCCCCACTTGTTCGTCCGTCGGCCACCAAGTAGCAACAGGGCCGACCCAAGCAGTGGAAGGGCGACGATCACCCAGATGAAGGAGAAGATCCCGGTCGCCGGAGCCATCTCCTGCAGGGCGGCGGCGCCGGAGTCACTGGTCGCGAGCATGTTCACCCCTAGTACCTCAGCAGACTTGGCTCGTCGACCGAGGCCGAGCGTCGGGTGCGGAAGATGGTCACGATGATCGCCAGCCCGACGACCACTTCAGCCGCCGCCACGACCATCACGAAGAAGGCCACGGCTTGGCCGTCCAGATTTCCGTTGGCCCGGGCGAAGGCGACGAAGGCGAGGTTGCTGGCGTTCAGCATCATCTCCACACACATGAAGACCACGATGGCGTTGCGTCGAAGGAGCACGCCGATGGCTCCGAGCGAGAACAGGATCGCCGACAGCACCAGATAGTGGGTGGTACTCACCTATTCGCCCCCCTTCTGATCGGTATCGCTGGGGGTTCCGGTGGCCCTCGGTTCGCCCCTGCCGGAGCTCACCCCGGGGACAGCGGTTCCACCGGCAGCGAGATCGGAGACCTCCGCGATGTCAGCGGCGTTCACCGCCCGCACCGATCCGCGGGCGCGCAGTGGCGCTGGCACCGACTCGTCGGCGGTGGTGCCATCCGGGAGCAGCGCCGGCGTGTCAACCGCGTTGTGTCGGGCGTAGGTGCCCGGGGGCGGCTTCGGACCGGGATATCCCTCGCCGCTGAAACGTTCGACCGCGAGTTCGCGCTGGCTCTTTCGGGGGGTGTGACGCTCCCGGTGCGCGAGCAGCATCGCGCCAAGGGCTGCGGTGATCAGCAAGGCAGAGGTCAATTCGAAGGCGAACACATAATCGGTGAAGACCAGTGCGCCGATTCCCTGCACGTTACCGCCGTGGACAGCATTGGCGGCGTCCAAATTCCCGCTCGGCACGACTCCGATGCCCTTGATGATTGCGCCGGCCACGAGCACCAGGAAGCCGATGCCGAACAACATGCCGGCGAGTCGCTGGCCCTTGATCGTCTCCACCAGGCTGTCGGAGGAGTCCACTCCAACGATCATCAGGACGAACAGGAACAGCATCATCACCGCGCCGGTGTAGACGATGACCTGCACCATGCCGAGGAAGGGTGCCTGCAGGGATACGTACAGGATGGCCAGGTTGATCATCGCCATCGCGACGAACAGCGCGCTGTGCACTGCCTTGCGGGAGAGGATCATGCCGATCGCGCCGATCACGGCCAGACCACCGCAGATCCAGAAGACCCACGCCTCGCCGGCATTGGCCGCCAACAGCACCGACGGGTTCACGCGTCGCCCCCCTCATCGGATTTGCGCGCCAATGCGATCTGCTCGGCCGTGGCGCCGGTGACCTTGCCCTGGTAGTAATCCTTCTCGGTCGTGCCGGCGACCATCTCGTGGGGGGCCGGTATCATCCCGGGCAAGATCGGAGCCAGCAGATCCTTCTTCTCGAAGATCAGATCGGTGCGGTTGTCGTCGGCCAACTCGTACTCGTGCGTCATCGTCAGGGCCCGCGTCGGGCAGGCCTCGACGCACAGTGCGCAGAAGATGCAGCGCAGGTAGTTGATCTGGTACACCCGGCCGTACCGCTCCCCCGGTGAGAAGCGCTCCTCGTCGGTGTTCGGCGCGCCCTCAACAAAAATCGCATCCGCCGGGCAGGCCCAGGCGCACAGTTCGCACCCCACGCATTTCTCCAACCCGTCCGGGTGTCGGTTGAGTTGGTGGCGACCATGGAATCGAGGTTTGGGGGGCTTCTTGTGCTCCGGGTACTGCTCGGTCACAACCTTCTTGAACATGGCCCGGAAGGTGACCCCGAAGCCTTTGGCAGCCTGCGGCATCTCAGGCATCGTCGGCGCCCTCCCGGTCCATCGCATTGGTCTCGCCGACTGCCACTTGCGGCGCTGCGGCCTGAGACACTGTCACCGGCGTTCGCTCGCCAGCCAGCCGTTGCCCCGGTAGTGGTGGCACCGGGTAGCCGCCCGCGAACGGGTCGATCACCTTCGGTGCCACGGGTGGTTCGACCTTCCGGCGACCATTCACCCAGGATGCCACCGCGATGAACACCCCGAGGCAGATCGCGAAGATCACCACCAGCGCGGTCAGCGACAGGTCCCGCTGGTTGGCGACGTAGCGGGCGATGGAGACCACGATGATCCACAGGATCGAGACCGGGATCAGGAACTTCCAGCCGAACCGCATGAACTGGTCGTAGCGCATCCGGGGAAGGGTGCCGCGGAGCCAGACGAACACGAAGATGAAGGTGAACACCTTCAGCAGGAACCAGAGGATCGGCCACCAGCCCTCGTTCGCACCGGACCAGATCGAGATCGGCCAAGGGGCTCGCCAGCCACCGAGGAAGAGGGTGGTCGCCAGTGCCGAAACGGTGACCATATTGATGTATTCGGCCAGGAAGAACATCGCGAACTTGAGCGAGGAGTACTCGGTGTGGAAACCGCCGGTGAGTTCGGACTCCGCCTCCGGCAGGTCGAACGGCGCCCGGTTGGTCTCGCCCACCATCGACACTGCGTAGATCATGAAGGAGGGCAGCAACAGCACGATGAACCAGAGCTTGGTCTGGGCGTTGACGATCTCCGAGGTACTCATCGAGCCCGCGTAGAGGAAGACCGCGACGAAGGACAACGACATCGCGATCTCGTACGAGATCACCTGGGCGCTGGAGCGCAGTGAGCCCAGCAGCGAGTAGGTCGAACCGGAGGACCAGCCGGACAGGACAATTCCGTAGACCCCGATCGAGGCGATAGCCACGATGTAGAGCACCGCGACCGGGAAATCCGCCAGCTGCAGTGGGGTCTGGTAGCCGAACATCGACACCGTGGGCCCGAGTGGAATGACTGCGAACGCCATGAATGCGCAGATGGCGGAGATCAATGGAGCGATGATGTAGACGGCCCGATCCGCCGCCTTCGGGAAGATCTCCTCCTTCAGCGCCAGTTTCACACCGTCCATCAGCGTCTGCAGCAGACCCAGCGGACCGGTCCTGTTCGGTCCGATCCGCAACTGCATCCGGCCAACCACCCGACGCTCGAACCAGATCGTGAACAACACGATCAGCACGAGTAGTACGAACAGCCCCAGTACCTTGACGATCGAGAGCCAGACCGGGTCGTTGCCGAAACTCTCCAGCGTGACGGTTCCGTTCACTGAGCACCTCCGGCGGACACTCGCACTGTTGCGCCGGCGGTGACCCGCAGCGCCAGATGGACTTGACTGCCCTGCGAGTTGGTGGGCAACCACACTGTCTGGTCCGGCATCGCGGTCACTCGGACCGGCAACGTGATAGAGCCGGCCTCGGTGGCAACGGTGAGACCGTCGCCGTCGGCCACCGCGAGCGATTCGGCCATCTCCGGCGAGATCCGGGCGACCACCGACCTGCGGGTCGCCT
>JAUPKM010000198.1 GCA_030837445.1 Actinomycetota bacterium | reverse complement strand
TCACGACGAACCCGCCCACCAGGTTGACGGTGGCCAGCACGATCGCGAGCAGTCCCAGCACCAAGGTCAGGGCCGACTCGGAGGCCCCTGTCACCAGGATCGCCCCGACCAGCACGACGCCGTGGATGGCGTTCGCACCGGACATCAGCGGAGTGTGCAGCACCGTCGACACCTTCGAGACAACCTCGAAGCCGACGAAGATGCTCAGCACGAAGATCGTCAGCAGGGCGACTTCGCTCATGGTGCTTCCTTCCTGATCTCACCGTCGAGCACGACAGCGCAACCGTCGACCACCTCGTCCGCCGGATCGGCGACTGCCTCACCGTCGGCGGTGATCAGGCCCAGCAGCGCAACAACGTTCATGGCGTAGAGCCGGGAGGCGTGCACGGGCATCTCGGAGGCGACATCGCGGCCGCCCCAGATCCGAACCCCGCCGACGGTGACAGTCTCGCCGGGTGCGGAACCCTCAACATTGCCGCCGCTTTCGGCGGCCAAGTCCACCACCACGGCACCCGGCGACATCGTGGCGACCATCTCGGCCGTCACCAACAGTGGGGCCCGGCGGCCCGGGACGGCCGCGGTCGTGATGACCGCGTCGGAGCCAGTGATGTACGGGGTCAGCAGTTCCCGCTGCCGAGCTGCTCGGTCCTCATTCATCTCTCGGGCGTACCCGCCGGACGCCTCCAACGCCTCAAGTTCCAGCGTGACGAAGGTGGCGCCCATCGACTTCACCTCGTCGGCGGACGCAGCCCGCACGTCGTAGGCGGAGACCAGCGCCCCAAGGCGTTTGGCGGTGGCGATTGCCTGCAACCCGGCGACGCCGGCGCCGAGTACCAGCACCCGGGCCGGCGGGATGGTGCCCGCAGCAGTCATGAACAGCGGGAAGAACTTCGGCAGCAACTCGGCGGCCACCAACGATGCGCGGTAGCCGGTGACCAGTGCCTGCGACGTCAGCGCATCCATCGACTGCGCGCGGCTGATCCTCGGAACCAGGTCGAAACTCAAGGCCGTCGCACCTCGGGCCGCGACGGCTTCGATGGTCGGCCGGTCCGCAGTCAGTTGCAGGAACGACAGACAGATCGCGCCAGCCTTGACCTGTCCCGCCTGCTCCGGGGTCAATGGCCGCACGGAAGCTATGACGTCCGCCTCAGCCAGCGCCTGTCCCACGTCCTCGACCGGAACCACAGTCGCTCCGACGGCGGAGTAGTCCTCGTCGTCGGCATACGCGGTGAGTCCGGCGCCGGACTCAACCGTCACGTCAAGTCCGAATTTGGCCAGTTTGTCCACTGTGTCGGGCACGAGGGCGACACGACGTTCGCCCGGCGCGATTTCCCTTGGTACGAAAAGCCTCACGGCCACGACGTTACGCGGGGTAGTTGCCAGTAGAGTCTGTGGGGTGCCGCTACTCCCCTCCCGCCTCCGCGGGGTGCTAAATCCGGCCGCATTCCACGGTGGCGCGCGGGGGACTTTCGAGGGTTGGTACGTCAAACTTGTCAGTGCGGACCAGAGCACCCGACTGGCAGTCATCCCCGGCCTCTTCCACCACGCGGACGGCTCCGGTGAGGCCTTCGTGCAGGTACTCGATGGTGCGTCAGGTCGAAGTTGGTACCAGCGCTATGAGATGGCTGAGTTCGCCGCGTCACGCGACGTCTTCGACATCAGGGTCGGACCGAACCGGTTCAGCTCAGACCGGGTCACGCTGGATGTTCCGGCCGCCGGGTTGCACGGCGAGGTCACGATCAGCAGTCAGTTCGATCCTTGGCCGGTTCGGCCCTGGTCGCCGGGGATCATGGGTTGGTATGCCTGGGTGCCGTTTATGGAGTGCTACCACGGGGTCGTCTCGTTCGGGCACTCGCTGGCTGGCGACGTGGAGTTCGACGGGCGCCGGATCGACCTGGCCGGCGGGCGCGGGTACATCGAAAAGGACTGGGGGCAGGCCTTCCCGGCCGGCTACCTCTGGCTGCACAGCAACCATTTCGCCCACAACGACGCATCTCTGGTGGCGTCGGTGGCGCTGATCCCCTGGCGGGGCAAGGAGTTCCGCGGGTTCATCGTGGGCCTGCGGGAGTCGGGCCGGCTCCATCGATTCGCGACCTACAACGGTGCCCAGAGCACCCGGTTGGAAGTTACCGACGATCACATCAGATGGACGCTCACCTCCGCCCGACGGCTGCGCGGCGAACGAACCGAGTTGACGCTGGAGGCTGAACGAGCCAGCGGCGGCCTACTGCATGCCCCAGTCAGGACCGAGATGCATCGGCGGGTTGAGGAGACGTTGAGCGGCACGGTGGCGGTGCGGCTGCGCCGCGGGTCGGACCTGCTGTTCGAGGATGTCGGCAGTTCGGCCGGGTTGGAGATCCACGGTGAAGTTGATCGACTGCTGGAAACCTCCGAACGGCGGTAGTCGGGGTCAGAAGTTGCTGCCCTGATCCCCGGACCCGTCCTCGGAACCATCGCCGGTGTCCTCCGAGGGCGATTCCACCGGTGGCGGGGGCGGCGGCGTTGGTAGCGGGGCCATCGGTGGTGCGGAGCCACAGCCGACCCTGTTCAATACCGACCGATACTCGTACAGGATGTTCTGCTGGTAACTGTCCAGCCGATTGATCTGACTCGACAGCAGTGTCTCGGGCGGCAGCGCCTCCAACGCCTTTCGGTAGTCGGCGACAGCTCGATCGAGTCGGCTGAACAACAGCTGCTGGCTTGAATTTGCGCTACCTCGAACGCGCAGCAGCTGAGCCTGGAACTTGACCGCGTTGGCCTGCGCCTGGGCCACGGTGCCGTTGGGATTCGTGGCCAGCACCATCGGCTTCAACGTCGCCTGTAGGCCCAGCGTCGCCGAGCAGATCGACCCTTGATTGTCGGACACCGTGGAGGTGCCGCCGCAGCCGGTCAACAACAGCGCAGCGAGCAGCGTCAGCGCGGACGCCTTGCCAGCCATCTTCACCTTGCCACCACTCCTCCTCCGACCACGTGAAACTAGCACCCGGATTCGACCCACCGGACGGCAGCGGCGCATGGCAGGCTGGGGCGATGGTTGGCCGGAATCGCACCCTACCCGCACTGGTGGTTGCGCTCTGCGTTGCGGCAGTGGCTGTCGGCTGCTCCGAATCCACGCCGGCCGCTACTGAGTCACCGGTTCCCACCGCCCCCAACTCTTCCTCCAAACAGGTCGTGCGAGAGCGCTCGAATGTCAGCCTGACGAGTACGTATTCGGATCTTTCGACTGTTGGGCCCAGCAACCAACGGGTGGTCGGCTGGAATCGGCTCGAGGGTCGATCGACGTTCCTGGGGGTGCCAGTGGCAGTGAAGTTGTTGGGGGCAGTGGAGTACACCCGCGGCAGCGGGCCGTTCGACGGCTACGTCAGTTTCACCGCCGCCGACGGGTCCCAGCTGGTGATGTACCTGGATGGTCAGGCAACCGGCGAGCAGGAGTCCACCGACCTTTTCGGTCGGCTCGAATTCGTGGGAGCCACCGGCCGCTGGCGGGGCGCCGTCGCGGCCGGGGAATTCCGCGGTACCCGGGCGAACCGGGTGGGGGCCCCGATAGCCGCGACGTTCGCGCTGGTGGTGGACCCCCGGGCCGGGCTGTGACCCGGCGCCGGTGTCGCGCGCGGCCGCAACTGCCAGCACAATGCTCGGTGTGACAACCGTGCGCCCGCCAGAGCAATGTGACGTGCTCGTCGTGGGCGCCGGCCCGGCGGGTGCGGCCGCGGCCACCTGGCTTGCCCGCAGCGGGCGCGACGTGGTGCTTGCCGACGCTGCCTCGTTCCCGCGTGACAAACCCTGCGGTGACGGATTGACTCCGAGGGCAATCTCGGAGCTGACGCAGCTGGGGTTATCCGAGTGGCTGACCGGCCTTGCCCGCAACTGGGGCCTGAGAGCGACCGGCTTCGGTGAGGAGCTCTACCTCCCCTGGCCCGGCGGCTCCCTGCCGAAGTTTGGTGGCGCGGCGCGGCGCACCCTGCTCGACACCACCCTGCGCGATCTGGCGTTGGCAGCGGGCGCGACCGGGGTTGTCGGCCGAGCCGTGGACGTGGATACCGGATTCGGACCTGTCACGTCCGTCACCTTTCGCACCGAAGGCGGCCTGAGGACCGTCAACTGCCGCAACCTGGTGGTAGCCGACGGCGCCAAGTCGCAGCTTGGCCGCCGGCTGGGCCGGCAATGGCATCGAACTACCGCCTTCGGCGTGGCGGCGCGCGGCTACATAGCCAGCGACCGCAGCGACGATCCGTGGATCTCGTCGCATCTGGAACTGCGGGACTCCTCCCACGAGGTTCTCAGTGGCTACGGGTGGGTGTTTCCGCTGGCGGACGGAACCGTCAACGTCGGGGTCGGAACGCTTGCGACGAGCGCCCGCCCGGCAGAGACCAATCTGCGCAGTCTGCTCGGGATCTACGCTGAACAGCGCCGCGAGGAGTGGGGGCTCCGAGGTGAAGTTGAGGCGCCCTGGTCGGCCCTGTTGCCGATGGGTGGCGCGGTCAGCGGGGTGGCCGGACCCAATTGGCTGCTGGTCGGTGATGCCGCCGGCTGTGTCAACCCGTTGAACGGAGAAGGGATCGACTACGGCCTGGAGACGGGCCGGCTCGCTGCCGAACTGCTCGCCACCGGCGCCGACTGCTCCGGCTGGCCGTCGACCCTGGCATCGCACTACGGCCAGGCCTTCTCGATCGCCCGACGATTGGCGGGGCTGCTGACGGTGCCGGGGTTACTGCCGACGGCCGGTCCGTTCGGCATGAGGTCGCGGAGCCTGATGAAGGTGGCCCTTCGACTGATGGGGAACCTGGTGACCGACGAGGACCGGGACCTGGTGGCCCGAAGTTGGAAAATTGCGGGCCGGGCATCGCTCCGGTTCGACGAACGACCGCCGTTCGCCGCCTGACAGGTGCGTGGCTGCAGTCAGCCACCCGCACTCTCAGTTGGGTCCCGCGCCTCCATCGCCTCGGCGATCTCGATTCCACCCGAGTAGTCGCCATAGGCCCGTGGGTCCTCCTTCGGTTCCAGGTGCGACATCACCTCGAGATCGGCCACGGCCTCTCTCAGGTCCCGCTCCACGTCCTCCACCACATCGTGGGCCCGCTGCACGGACCAAGCGCCGGGAACGAGGACGTGCACACTCATGAACCGGTCCTTACCGGATTCCCGGGTCTGCAGGCCATGGAAGGTCACCCCACCGGTGGCATGCCGAGCCAGCACCGTCACGATCGCGTCATGCTCAGGCGCAGGTAGGGCGATATCGAGTAGACCGCGCATCGCTTCCCGGATCAACCTGGTGCCGACGATCAGGATGTTCACTGCCACCGCAATCGCCACGATCGGGTCCAGGATCTGCCAGCCGGTGACCATCACCAGCGCGACCCCGAAGATGACGCCGACCGACGTCCAGACATCTGTCAGCAGGTGCTGACCATCGGCCCGCAGGGTCGCTGAGCGGTGAGCCCGACCCGCCCTGAGCAGGACGATTCCGACCACGCCGTTCAGCACGGTCGCGACCAGCGTGACGGCGAGGCCAACGCCCAACCGCTCCAACGGCTCCGGCTGAAAGAGTTTGGGGACGGAGGTGACCAGGATCGCGGCCGCCGCCCCGAAGATCATGAATCCCTCGATCCCTGAGGAGAGGTACTCAGCCTTGCCACGTCCGAAATGGTGGACCTCGTCGGCCGGTTTGGCAGCTGCCCGCAGAGCCAGCAGCGCGATAACGGCTGCGACGACATTGACGACGGACTCGATGGCGTCGGACAGCAGGCCGACCGATCCGGTCAGTAGGTAGGCGGTGTACTTCAGGGAGACCGTGAGCAGGGACGTGACGATTGACAGCCAGGCGAACCTGAGCAGGTACCTGCGGCCCGCCACTTCGGTACTCGAACTCACTCCCACGGGTACGACTGTGACATGAGTGCGGCCGGGTTCCCTGGGCGACCCGCTTCGTCGAGAGCGAACGCGCTAGGCAGGCCGTGGCCGGTGCAGGAGACTAGCCTGCTAGCAGGGTGGTCCAACCGGTCGCGCCCTCCACCAGCCACCCGCCCGCCGCCAGGAAGGAACCGCCGCTGTGGACAGCCCCCACGACCTGATCCGCGTCCACCGGTCGCCGACGACGGCGCAACCGGTGATGCTGCACAGCCTCACCGGTTTCCTGGACGCCGGCTCCGCGGGTCGGCTGGCGATCTCGACGCTGCTGTCGGAGCTGCCGAACACCGAGATAGCCACGTTCGATCTCGACACGGTGTTCGACTACCGCGCTCGGCGGCCGCGGATGACCTTTCTGTCTGATCACTACGGCGAGATCGAAATGCCCACGCTGTCGGTGCACGAGGTGACTGACTCCGCTGGCCGTGGGTTCCTGATTCTGCATGGTCCGGAGCCCGACTTCCGGTGGCGAGCGTTCGCCGAGGATGTCGTGTGGCTGGCCCTGGAGTTGGATATCTCCCTGTTCCTGGGTGTTCACGCGGTGCCGTGGCCCGCTCCGCACACTCGGCCTGTGAACGTCACCGCGCACAGCAACGACCCCGCCTTGATAGCGGATCGGCGACGATTCATCGGAGACCTGGAGGTACCGGCACACGTCGCGGGGCTGCTGGAGCTGCGGATGAACGACGCCGAAGTGCCCTCCATGGGGTTTGCGGCACACGTGCCCCACTACCTCTCGGGGGCCGAGTACCCGCGGGCGGCCGTCGCCTTGCTGGAGGCCGTGTCGGCGCAGACCGGCCTGCTGCTGCCCCTAGCTGCGCTACGGCAACAGGCGGAAGAATCCGACGCAGATATCGCCCTACAGGTGGCCAGCGAGGCGGAGAATCTGCAGGCGGTGATGATGCTCGAACAGCAATACGACGACTTCATGCTCAACGCCGCCGCCGAGGAGTTGGCCAGCGAGGATCTACCCGACGGCGACGATATCGCCGCCCAGGTGGAGGAGTTCCTGGCCGAGCGAGACCACCGCGAGGGTCAGGGCTGACGCCCACCTTGCTTCAGGCGCGCACAGCTCGACCCGAGTCACCGCTCCCGGCAGCGGCCAGCCGCGGCGCACGGTACATTCGCTGCAGACAACGTCCCGGAGGGAAATACCGTGCCGCTGACCCGCAAAGTCGTGGATGCAACTGCCTGTCGCTCGCTCGTGGAACGGAGTGCGAACGACTCCTTGACGTACTCGCCGGTGGGGATCTCGCTGGGGTGGCAGCCGACCCCGCATGGTTACCGCGATGTCACCACTGAACGGGTCGTCGGCACGGGGGCCGAGGCGTACGCCAAGGTCGGCTACGCCCTGATGCATTGGCAGTTGAACCGAGAAGCCGGCTTCCAGGTGGCGCCGCAGCACGAACAGGTCCGGGAAGGCGTTCGGGTGGGGATCGCGATGCGGGTGGCGGGCCCGCTGTGCGTGTCAGCAATCTGCAAGGTAGTCGCAGTTGTGGCCGAGGGGGATCGGGTCGGATTCGCCTATGGCACCCTGCCCAAGCATCCCGAGCGGGGTGAGGAATCGTTCGTGCTGACGCATCGGGAGGACGATTCCGTGGTGTTGACGGTTCGTGCGGTATCCCGACCGGCCGCCTGGTTCACCAAGCTCGCGGGCCCGATCGCGCACGGGTTCCAGTCACGGGCCACCAAGCGCTACCTGGACGCGGCCGAGCGGATAGCGGCCGCCCCCGCACCGCAGCACGCCTAAAGCAGCCCAACAGCGCGGCGGACTCCGCCGTCACCGGCTAGAAGCGCCGACTACAGACGCATGTGGCCGGATAGTGCGGGAAGCGCCGGCCGCGCTAGAAGGTGTGGCGCAGCGGGTAGCCGCTGTCTCCTTCGACGGTGGTCTTGGTCCCGAGGAACTGGTGCAGCTGGATTCGGTTGATATCAAAACCGACCCTGGAGGCAGCCAGGTAGAGCCGCCAAGTACGAGCCTTGGGCAGCCCAACCTCGGCCACCGCCTCATCCCAGTTCGCCATCAGGTTTTCGCTCCAATGGGTGAGAGTCTTGGCGTAGTGGGCCCGCAGATTCTCTTCATGCTGGATCTCGAAGCCGGCATCGTTCATGGCGGACATCACCGCCGATGGGGCGACCAACTCGCCGTCCGGGAAGATGTACCGGTTGATGAAACCGCCGGTCTTGGCCTTCACACTGCCGTCGTGCCGGGTAATGGTGTGGTTGAGCAGTCGGCCTTCCGGCTTCACCTTGGACAGCAGGAAACCGAAGTAGTCCGGGTAATTGCGCACCCCGATGTGCTCCGTCAGTCCAATGGACGAGACATGGTCGAAACCGGACTCGTGAACGTCCCGATAGTCCAGGAAACGCACCTCGGCCAGGTCCGTCAGCCCTTCTTCGGCGATCTGTTTGGCAGCCCACTCGGCCTGCTGGCGCGACAGCGTGACCCCGAGCCCGCGGACCCCATACTCCTTGGCCGCGTGGATGACCATGCCGCCCCAACCACAACCGACATCGAGCAGGCGATCGCCCGAGGCCAGTCCGAGCTTGCGACAGACCAAATCGAACTTGTACTCCTGAGCGGCTTCGAGCGAGGCATCCGCCTCGGGGAATACCGCACAGGTGTAGGCCATCGACGGGCCCAACAGCATCCGATAGAACCTGTTCGAAACGTCGTAGTGATGCGAGATGGCATCCGCGTCGCGCCGCTTGGAGTGACGACGACCGCGCATCCGCACTTCCTGCGCGGGGATGGGTGGCCGTTTGATGTTGCCAGGCCCCACCCCCCGCAGCAGGGCCACCTTGTCGGCCAGCGGCAGCAGTCGCAGATCGGTCAGCGCGAGCGAGCGCAGCGCGGTGAAAAGGTCGCCCTGCACGTCCAACTCGCCAGTGATGTAGGCGCGCGCCAACCCGAGGTCGCTGGGCGCGGTCACGATGTATTGCAGCGCACGAGGGGAATTGACCTCGATCGTTGCCACTGGGTCCAGCGGTCCCGATGACGAGCCGTCGTAGGCCTTGATCGCCACGGGCGAATCTGTGCCGACCAACATCGTGAACATTTCTGCAACCCGCATTGCCACTACCTTCCACCGACACACTTCGCGAATAGATCGAGGAACCTCGACCCCGGATCGTACTTGGTCTTCAAGTGTTCGTAGGTGGATCCGTTGTAGATCCGCCAGAACTCATCCTCGGGGTAGAACGACGAAGAGTACAAGGACTTGCGGCCGCCGAGCCGCTCCACCTCCTGCTCTATCGCCCGGTTGACGTCGCTGAGGCCGGCGCCGGGCTTCATCGGCACTGAGGACCAGAAGCCCACGTTGACATAAGTCTCCTCCGGGCTCAACGCGTACAGGTCCCAGGTCCGAGTGGAATTGCGTTGCCGGAGCGGACACAGCCACACCGGCAGGATGCCGACAGTCTCATGGAAGAAGCGCAGGAAATCGGCCAGTGCGGCCACTGGAACCTCGATGTCCTGGATGACGTACTCGCGCGCGGGTTGACCACGCAAGGCGGTGAGCCGACGATCGAGTCCGGAGCGGCGGCCGAAGCCGACCGCCTTGAAGTAGACGTCAGAGCGCAGGTACCGACGCGGGATGAACGGTCGCACCCACGGCTTCTGCACTCCCAGACCCCCCGAACACCAGAACCAGTCGGTGTCCCAGCGCCAGAGGACACCAGAACCAGTCGGTGTCCCAGCGCCAGAGGTAGTCGGCGACGGTGAGGTAGTCGCGGTGCCGCTGTCGAATGGACCGGTAGTAGATCCGGTTACCCGTGTAGTCGGAGGTGTAGGGCGCGCGGTCGGTGAACCTACCGATGGTCAGATAGACCTCGCCAGGGGAGAAGACCGTGCCATCCAAGAAGTCCACCGACCGACCGTCATGCTGTCCGCTGTCGACGATGTCGCTGATTGCCTGGGCGCACCCTCGCTCATCGGTGAACGGAAGGTGCTCAATTTCGACGTAGGGCCTGACCGGGGCCAGTTCGATCCGCAATCTCAGCGCATAGCCGAGAGTGCCGTAGGAGTTGGGGAAGCCGAAGAAGAGGTCCGCGTGCTCGTTGTCCGGCCGTGCTGTGACGACCCGGCCATCGCCGGTCACAATGTCCATTTCCACGACAGACTCGTGCGGCATTCCCTGTTTGAACGAGGTCGACTCGATACCCAGCCCGGTTACGGCGCCACCGAGGGTGATTGTCTTCAGTTGCGGCACAACCAACGGCATCAGCTCGTGGGCCAGGGTCGCCTCGACCAGGTGCTCGTAGGTGGTCATCCCGAGGACGTCGGCGGTGCGCGCTACCGGATCCACTTGCAGCACACCATCGAAGGCCGCCACGTCGAGGCCCGGGGTGCTGGTATCGGCGCGGATCCGGAACAGGTTGGAGGTGGCCTTGGCCAATCGGACGGGCGCGCCAACCGGCAATGCGGAATAGTCGGCGAGCAGGTCACCGATCATGGCGGTGTAGGCAGCGCTCGCCGCCGGCGGAAGTCCGCTGACGGACCTGGCAACGGCTGGCGGCTCTGTCACGGCTGGGAATCCTTACACACGAGGTCTTGCGGTCATAGTGTCAGGCCCCTCCGACGACCGTGCAAGAATCCTGCAATGCACTCCTCTCGACCAGGGCCAGCGCGCACAATGCTGCCTGCCCTGCTGCTGGCCCCAGCCCTGCTCGCCGGGTGTGCTGGCGCAGCCGCGAACTCCAGCCCGACGACTCAAGGCCCAGCGAGCGCCTCGCAAAGTGACTCGACCGCTGGCTCCGTCTCGCCGACTGCTGGCTCGACCGAGACGCCAACCCCGACGGTTTCGGCGACCCCGACCGCGTCTGCGGCCCCTGTCAATTGGGACAGCGGCGGCCGCGGTACGCCGGCGATGGCCGCCGGTCTGCCGTCACCGACGGACTGGTACGCCGCCGCCTTCGGGGCCCCTAGCGAACAGAAGGTGCTGTATCTGACCTTCGATGACGGGCCCGCCCGCGACACGGAGGCGCTACTGACCGAATTGGAGGCAGCCGGCGGAAAGGCCACCTTCTTCGTTCTCGGACAGCAGGCTGCTGAGATTCCCTCCATGGTGCGTCGAATCGTGGCCGGCGGCCACGCCATCGGCAACCACACCTGGGACCACCCCGAACTGACTTCGCTGAGCACCGCCGAGGTGGCCGACCAACTCAGCCGGACCACCGAAGCAGTCAACTCCGCTGTTCCCGGCGGGATGGGCAGCTGTATGCGGCCGCCGTACGGTCTGATCGACGACAACGTGGCCGCGGTGTCCCTTGCCCAGCAGCTCCAGCCAATCCTGTGGACGGCACATGCCGAGGACTGGAACCAGCCGAGCGTGACTGCGATGGTGGCCGACCTGCGGGAAGCGACCCGACCCGGGTCGGTGATCTTGCTGCACGACGGCGGGGGCGGTCGTCAGAACACACTGGACGCTGTCGCGGCGATGCTGCCGGAGTGGCGGGCCCAGGGCTACATCCTCGCGCCGATTCCCGCGTGCGTGCGTTCACCCGGCTGAAACATGGCGGCGCTAATCTGACCTCCTGACTGGGTCTGACCTCCCGAGTGGGAGGGGCCTGACCTCGTGATTGGGGTGCCGATGACAGCCGACGACGGAAGTGGACGCCGACGCGTCTACACACCGACCCCGGGTGCGTACGACGAGATGTACGACGAACTCGGCCAGCCGCGACCCGGTGTCGTGCATCTGGATGCCGCCCTGCAGGACCTTGGGTCGACCGGACTCCACGACCGCGGACGGGTCCGCGACAGTCACCTCACCGCCCAGGGCATCACCTTCACACTCAGCGGTCGGGAACGGCCGCTGCCGATGGACCTGATTCCACGGGTGATCCCGGCCGACGAATGGCGGACCATCGACCAAGGTGTGGCCCAGCGGATCAAGGCCCTCGAACTCTTCCTCGCCGATGTCTACGGGCCCGGCCAGATCATGGCCGAACAAATCGTGCCTCGCTCGCTGGTCACCTCCTCAGCGCACTTCCATCGGGCGGCGCACGGCTTCCAGCCCCCCAACGGAGTACGAATCCACGTGTCCGGGGTCGACCTGGTGCGCGACGAGGAGGGCCGGATGAGGGTCCTCGAAGACAACCTGCGCAATCCTTCCGGGGTCTCCTACGTGTTGGAGAACCGTCGCACG
>JAUPKM010000197.1 GCA_030837445.1 Actinomycetota bacterium | reverse complement strand
GCCATCCCCGAGCGGCAATTGACCCGCGCCCGGCCGCTGGATACGGCATGATCGACGCAGCGACGGCATAGGAGTGGCGATGACCCATACCGAAGAGCAGGCACCCCTGGGTTTCCCCGAGGTTGCGGACAGCAAAGGTCTCAAGACCGGGGCGCTAGGACTGGTCTCCAGCGTTGTGGTGGGGATGGCGTCGACTGCGCCTGCCTACAGTTTGGCGGCCAGCCTGGGCTTCGTGGTTGCCACGACGAACGGCGACGGGATTGTCGGCGTGAAGGCACCGGCCATCATGCTGCTGGCCTTCATCCCGATGTTCCTGATCGCGATCGCCTATCAACAACTCAACCGGGCCGAACCAGACTGCGGAACGACGTTTACCTGGGCATCGCGAGCATTCGGCCCCCGGGCGGGTTGGATCGGCGGTTGGGGCATCATCGCCGCCGACGTGATCGTGATGGCCAACCTGGCGCAGATCGCCGGCTCCTACAGCTTCCAGTTGGTCGGATTGGAGAGTCTGTCGGAATCCAAGTTGTGGAGCACCGTAGCGGGGGTCGTCTGGATCATCATCATGACCTATATCTGCTACCGCGGCATCGAAGTATCTGCCCGGCTGCAGTATGCCTTGCTGGGTATCGAGGTGATCGTGCTGATCGCCTTCTCCGCAATCGCGCTGGTGCGGGTATACAGCGGCGACGCCACCCCGGACTCGTTGACGCCGAGCCTCGATTGGCTGGTGCCTTCCGGCCTGACCCTGAGCGCGTTGGTCACCGCGACCCTGATCGCGGTGTTCATCTACTGGGGCTGGGATACCGCTGTCAGCATCAACGAGGAGACCTCCGACCCGGAGAAGACACCGGGTCGGGCTGCCATCATCTCCACCCTGCTGCTGCTGCTGACCTACGCCATCGTGAGTGTGGCCACCGTAGCTTTCGCCGGCACTGGCGAAAGCGGTCTCGGCTTGGCCAACCCGGATAACTCTGATGACGTGTTCAAGGCCATCGGGCCAACCGTGTTCGGAGACTCCGGTGTCGGACAGATCCTTGAAGTGCTGCTGATCCTGTCGGTGCTGTCGTCGGCGGCCGCATCGACCCAGACCACCATCCTGCCCACCGCGCGGACCACCCTCGCGATGGGCGCCTACAAGGCGCTCCCCCGCTCCTTCGCCAACATCCATGCCAAGTACCTGACCCCGACGGTGGCCACCGTCTGGATGGGTGTCGTCTCGATCGCCTTCTACGTCGGTCTGACGCTCACCAGTGAGAACGTCCTAGGTGATTCAATATCCGCCGTCGGGTTGATGATCGCGTTCTACTACGGCCTGACCGGGTTCGCCGCAGTCTGGTTCTACCGCAAGGACATCTTCACGAGCGGCCGGAATTTCTTCATGAAGGGTCTGATGCCGTTCCTCGGCGGCCTGATGCTGCTCGGCGCCTTTGTGATCGCGTCCTACCAATACGCCCAGCCCGACTACGGCAGCACGACCCTGTTCGGCATCGGCGGCGTGTTCGTGATCGGGATCGGCGCGCTACTGCTCGGCGTGCTTCTGATGATCGCCTGGAATATCGTGGCGCCTGCGTTCTTCCGCGGGGAGACGCTGCCCAAGATGCATTCCGGCGACCTCATCATGGAACTGCCAGGGGAGACTGCAGCGATGCGACTGCCCGACTCCGGTCTACCCGACCTGGTCATCGCACCGGATCTATCGAATTTGCCTCCGGGCGCGGTCGCCGTCGACCTGGAGACTGGCGTCGAAGTCGATCCGGACAACCCCGAGGATGACCTTCCGCCACCGAAGCCGCCTACGCAGTGACGTGGCGCAACTCGCGCGGATAGTGGCGGAGGACGGCTACACCCGGCGACGTTCCTTGGCCGCAACCGAGCAGATCCGCAGTCTGTTGATGATGAGCGGCACCGCCCGGCGTGTGCCGACCGCGCGCACCGCTTGGGCCGCATAGGCGCTGCACGACACAGGCTGCGTGCACACGTTCGGAGTGTGCGACGACACGTGCCGCTTGTAGCCACGCAGTAGCGCCAGCGCACGACGCCTGGCCGGCGGCAAGGTGTTGTCGTCGGCGAACTCAGCTCCGAATGCCGGGCTGGACACTGCCTCCCCTGGACTCGCGGAAGCGGCCGGCGTGGCAATGTTCCGCGGGCCGCCCCTGGCCGAGCCGAGGGCGACGATCGCGACCGCCAACAGACTGGTATCGCAGCCGCTCAGCAGGCCACAACCGCAGCTGGCGCACCAGGCGGCCTCACCGCCTCGGCGCAACCATTTCCGGCCGGAGGCCTCGGCTGGCTCCTCGTCGGCGCCGGTGACATCAGCCGCAGGATCCGGCTTCGGCGGGGCGGGCGGCGGCGTTCTGGGGCCGGGATCTTCGCCAGCAGCCAGGCGCTGTTGCCACAGTTCGTCCTGAAGTTGCCATTCAGTGTATTCGTCCTCCGACATGCCGCTCCTCTGTGGCTCCGCCGCTGACCTGGCACACCCGAATCGTGCCCGTCCCGGGCAGGCACCAGCCTAGCCTCGGCAGTGAACTCCTCACCGCAATCGGACTTCCCCGGTGCGGCCTGCGCCATTTCCTCGAGGGATCGCGACCGCCACCCGGTTGGGCATAGGTTTGGAGCGGAACGCCCCAGCGAATCAAGGAGTACTCGATCATGACGACGGTTCCGATGAGCGTGCAGGATTCGCTCTGGCTCACAATGGATCGGCCAAACAATCTGATGGTCGTGGACGGGGCGATGGTGCTCGGTACCGCGCCTACATTGGCTGCCGTCCGCGACGTGTACACCGAGGCGGTGGACCGGTTCCCTGTCTTCGCCCGCAAACCGGTCGCTGCCGGTAACGGCTGGGCCTGGCAAGACGATCCCGACTTCGATCTGGACCGCCACATCGAGCACCTACAACTCGACGAGCCGATGACGATCAGAGGGCTGCAGGAGTTTCTCGCCGAAATCCGAACGGCACCATTGCCCAAGGATCGGCCGTTGTGGAAGGCGTACCTGGTGTCCCCGCTGGTGCTCACCGACGGTCGCCATGGCGCCGCCTTGGTGTCGCGTTTTCATCACTCAATCGCCGATGGGGTGCGGCTTACGCAAGTACTTCTGGGGATGTGCGAGACCGACGATGCCGCTGTCGCGGCGGTGGTCTCGCGCAAGGCCGCCAGCCGCGATCAAAGCTCTGAGAGCAATGAGAGTCTGGCCAGCGCTGCCCTGCATGCTGCGGGCGAGGCAACCAGTGCCGTGAGCCACGGCGTAGCCGATCTGGTCGCCGGCGCAGCGCACGCGGTGCGCCACCCGTTGCATACCATTGCTGACACCCCCCACCTGGCGTCGTCGGCGGTGCGGGCCGGGCTTCACGGCGTCGGTGGCAGCGTCGATCTGATGCGTCACCCAGACCGCCTGCTCGACGCCCTCGACGTGCTGGGCGTAGAGAACTACCGCGGCACCAACGACCTTTCTTCGGTCACCAAACTTGCCCTCGCCGACTCCGAGGAGACGGTCTGGTCCGGGGTACCCGGGACGGTCAAGGCAGTCGCCTGGTCTGAGCCGATCCCGCTTGACTCGATCAAGGCCGTCGGCCGCGCTGCCGGTGCGACCGTCAACGATGTTCTGCTGGCAGCTGTCGCCGGCGGGCTGCGGCGCTACCTGCAACAGCGGGGAACATCTGTAGACGAAGTGATCTGGATGGTGCCGGTCAATCTCAAACCGTTTGAGGACAACCTGCCGCCGGACCTGGGCAACTACTTCGCCCTGGTGTTCGTGCCGATGCCGTTGGACACTGCGGGGACCGAGGATCGGCTGGCCCAGATGCACCATCGAATGCAGCGGATCAAGAACTCTGACGAGGCAGTGTTGACCTTCGGACTGCAGCGGTTGGTCT
>JAUPKM010000196.1 GCA_030837445.1 Actinomycetota bacterium | reverse complement strand
GTTGGTAGAGCACCTGTCTTGTAAACAGGCGGTCGTCGGTTCGAATCCGATCTCCGGCTCGGAGAAGTCCGGGGTTCCGGCGGTACGAGGCCGCGACTGAAGTGGTCTGCGCACCGAAGATTGGCCCGGGACAGCTTAAGGTCCCCGTCTGATCGGCGAGCCCAGACTCTGAGGAGACACGATGGCCTCTGCCTTGTTCACGCCGCTTAAGGTTCGCGGCCTGACCTTGCCCAACCGTGTCTGGGCTAGCCCGATGTGTCAGTACACCGCGACGGACGGAGTCGCCAACCTATGGCACGTGGTGCACTACGGGGCGATGGCGACTGGTGGTGCGGGCCTGGTCCTGATGGAATCGACGGCTGTAATGCCGGAGGGGCGAATCTCTGCTGACGACCTTGGCCTGTGGAACGACGACCAGGCGCAGGCGTTAGAGACGATCGTCGAGTTCGCTCACACGCAGGGGACCAAGCTGGGGGTCCAGATCGCCCATGCCGGCCGCAAGGCGTCCACCTACGCTCCGGGTAAGGGAGAGGGCACCCTCCCGCTCACCGATGGGGGCTGGCAGACGGTGGCCCCGGTCGCGACCCACTACGGCGCTGAGCGCCCGCCGAACGCCTTGGACGAGAAGGGCATCCGAATGGTCGTGCAGGCCACTGCCGCAGCCGCAGGCAGAGCAGCGGACCTCGGATTCGATGTGCTGGAGATCCAGGCAGCACACGGCTACCTACTGCACGAGTTCTGCTCGCCGCTGACCAACATCCGCGACGACGACTACGGCGGGTCCTTCGCTAACCGCACCCGCATCGTGCGCGAGACCGTCGACGCGGTCCGGGCAGTCTGGCCCGAACACCTTCCGCTATTCATCCGCTTGCCCGCCACAGACTGGGTGGAAGGCGGGTGGTCGGTGGCCGACACGGTGGCACTCGCACAGGAACTGAAGTCGCACGGCGTGGATCTAATCGACTGCACATCCGGTGGTCTGGAGCCGGGTGAGTTCGAGGATCCCTATCCGGCCTTCGAAGTGGACTTCGCCCACCAGGTGCGCACCCATGCGGGTCTGCCGGCGACTGCCGTGGGCTTCATCACGGAGCCCGCGCAGGCCGAACTCCTGGTTGCCTCCGGTCAGGCCGACGCCGTGATGCTCGGTCGCATACTGCTACGTGAGCCCCGCTGGCCGCTCACCGCGGCCCACAGTCTGGGCGACCAGGTTCCCTGGCCATTGCCCTACGACCGCGCACGGCCCGAGCGTGTCATTGCACGAACTCCACCCCGCCGGTAGATCCGAGAGTCGGTGCCCTCGGCTAGATCTGGCGCTCGCCGCGACGCCGCGGCCGCGTGACGAGGACCAGCGCAGCACCGCCGGTGAGCAGTCCCAGTCCGATGCCGAGGATCGCCAGCGTTTCGCTGGCGCCGGTGCTAGCCAACGAATCCAGCGTTGCCGTCGGCTCGGTGGTGTATGCAAACGGGTCGTAGGTATCGGTGGTGTAGAGCGTGTCGGTCGGATAAACCGTGTCCGTCACGTAGGACTCGCTGCCAAAGATGTCGGTCGTGATGCTCGTCGGGGTGGACGTCGACGTCGAGTAGGTCGAGGTGGGCGAAGTCCGTTTGGACGTCGGCGAAGCCTTGGCCACGACCTCCGCGGGCGGCATCGACGATGCGGTCGCTGTGCCCGAAGCAGTGGTCTCGGCTGGCGCAGTCTCGGTGGCCCCAGCGCCCGTGACACTGACAACTGCTGTTGCGCCAGCGGACGTGACCGCCACGGTCGCGTCGCCAAGTCGGACGCTGCCATCAGTGGGCAGTGTCGGGTTTCCGTCGAAACCCGGCAGCGCGGTGCCGCTGGAGGCGGCCGGTTGGGCATCCAGGAGCTGCACCGTCTGGCCACCGGCGGCGACTCGGCTAACAATGACTCCGGTCGGCAGAGTGTTGCCAACCGCACCTTCGTCGAGGCCGACTGCAGTGCGGTACTCCAGTACGAAGGTGTCCCCGGAGACTGGATCCGGCAGCGTGAGTGCCCGCACGCCGGTTCCCCCTGCCACCGGCGACAACTCGCCGGTGGTGCCGACTGCGACCGGTTGGATCGCGTCAGCGGCTAACAGCCCCGCGGCGAAGAGTTGCGCGGCCGATTCGTGCGGGAGCGTTGAACCCTGCGGCCAGGCGGACATTGCCGAATACATTCCGGCACCGGCGCGGACAGTGCAGCCAGGCTGCTTCAGGTCGATCCGGGAACTGCCTGCGGGACAGACGTATTCGCTGACCTGCGCCAACCCGATGGCGCGACCGAGCAACCCGACAAGGGTGGCGCTGGGGCCGGTAGCACCGGCAACCGCGGCATCCCCGCGCAGGACGAGGTTCGAGCCATCGCTGGTCACGCTGGCGGACTTCTCGGCGGAGCAGATCGGCGCCAACACCACCAGTCGCTCTGCGGCGGGGAGTTGAGTGCCCAGTTGAGTTCGAACGACTGCGCCGAGATTCGCGACGCAACTCGATCCAGCCAGTGGCACGTCGGTGACGGTCGGTGTCGGGACGAAGTTGACAGCTCCGCCCGTTGTTTCGCGCCAGTAGTCGGCCGCGGCCACCAGGGCCTGCTGCGCCGCGGCGGAATCGGTGGTGCCGGTGGGGACGGTGGCAGAGGGTGAGCCTGGGGTGACAAGGCGCACCACTTGGACCGCGATCGGGGAATTGGAGTTGAGAGAAGCGACTTGCGCGGGTGGTTCGGCGCTGGCGGACGCGGCGGCGAGCCCACCGACCGTCAACACAATTGCGGCCGCACCCAGAAGTGCGCCGCCTGCCCGCTGGCCTCGGATCATTGCCACGCCACTACCTCCGAATCGCACCTCAGGCCCACTAGTCCAGTTTCGTCGATTTGCTGGTCAAGCATCGGGGCCCTCCGTGGTCGACGCAACAACACCGCCAGTGCCGGCAACGACGGCGCTGGCATTCTCAAGGGCTCTCTCCGAGGATGGGAAAGGGCCAGGCTCATAAGAGTAGTCTCCGGCATCGGAGGACGCTGACCAGCCGTATCCGACAATATTCCTGCGTTTGCCGCCCAGTAGGCGGCGCTTTGTCTGGCGGATCGGGAAGATCTGCACATGCCAGTGAGCCTCGGTCATCCGCTCTCCCCTCCTGGGATCGATAAGTCAGTGGCCTCCTCGGACGCCACTGACTACTCCATCAGTCGGCTCGGCGTTGTCCGTCCTCAGCCAGTGTACGCGGGGGCATGCTGGACGGGCGTGGGCTGAGCCGTGATCGAGTCAGGCGTTGGAGCGGGGCCGGCGTGACTGCGAAGCGGCGGCGGGCGCGGTTGGTAGCCTGGTGGGGCATCCCGCGCCGCTTGCTGGACGGTGGTGGAGAAGACGGGCCCACGGTGGGTCGCGTGCACCAGCGCCGATCAACGAACGAAGGGGCAGCGCGATTTCTATCCGAGGTCCAAGGTTAGTGCTGGCGCTGGTGACCGCCGTCGCCGTTGCCTCCTGCGGCGGCACCGGCAGCGTCGATCCGACCGTGAGCGTGTCGGTGGACCCCACGACCCTCACAGGCACCGTGCAGTTCTGGGACACTTCCGGGCCACAGCAAGCGGCCGTGTTGCGCAAGCTGGTGGCGGATTTTGAACGGGCGTATCCGCGGGTGAAGGTCGCCTATTCCGCTGTTCCGGCTGCCGCGGCCCAGCCCCGATTCAAAGCCGCCGCCGAGAATGGCACTGCGCCCGACGTATTGCGGGCAGAGGCGGCCTGGACGACGGAGTTCGCCTCCCAGGGGTACCTGCAGCCGCTCGACCAGACGCCACTCGGTAAGGACACCGATGAGTACCTCAAGATGGCTCTGGCATCGAACGAATACCAGGGTCAGCAGTTTGGTGTCCCCGAGGGCGTCTCGGCTCCGGCGATGCTGTGCAACGCGGCAGTGCTGCGGAAAGCGGGGGCGCAGGTCCCGACTACCTGGGGGGATCTGCCAGCCCAGGCCGCCAAGACCCGCGCCGTGGGAGCGCAGTTTCTCTACGGGCCGGTAGATGGATACTTCACGATTCCCTACCTCTACTCGCAGGGCGGGGACCTGCTCGACACCCAGGACAAGACGGTCCAGGTGAACGATCCCCCTGCGGTTGCGGGCTTCCAGACCGCCCTGGACCTGATGGCCGACGGTTCCGTCGTAACCCCGGTCGGGGCTGACCCGTCGGCCACCCAGCAGCAGTTGTTCCAGGCCGGCCGACTCGCCTGCGTGATCAGTGGACCGACGACGGTTGCAGGCCTGGTGGCCGCCGGTGTGCTGAAGGGGCACCCGGAGGACCTGACGGTGGCCAAGATTCCGAACGGTAACCACACGGGCTCCTCTCCGGTCGGTGGTTCGAACTACGTGGTGTACGCCGGTTCCAAGGTCAAGGACGCCACCTACGCGTTCATTGAGTTCATCAATTCCCAGCGGGCACAAGAGCGGTTGGGAAACGAAGCCGGACTCCTACCTAGTCGGCAGAGTGCCTACCCGAAGATCACCAACCGGTTCGTCCGTGATTGGAAACCGGTAATGGACGCAGCCACAGAGCACCCGTGGATACCGGAGTGGAGTCAGCTATTGGTCTCGATGGATCAGCAGTGGCGGAAGATGTATCTGGGCCAGGTCGGCGCCCAACAGGGGGCGGACTCGATGGCGCAGGCCTGGCTGGTCTTCCTACCAAAGGACTACGTCGATGAGACTTCGCCCGATTCCGAGGGCGAAGGGGGAGCAACCGAAACCGGCTGATCGGAGGCGAAGACTCGGACGAATCCTTGTACCAGGGCGACCCCGAGTAGCACCAACAGTGCCCCCGCAGGTTGATTCCAACTGAACGACTCCCCGGCGACAAGAATCGCCAGCACGGTGGAGACCACCGGCGTCGCATAGGTCACGGTCGACGATGTCAAGGCCCCTGCGATTCGAATTACCCGGTAGTTGAGCAGGAACGCCACGCCGGTTCCCAGGACGCCGAGGGCCAACAGCGCCAGCAGACTGGACCCGCCAGGTCGCGGGATTGCGGTCGCCAGCAGCGCCTCTGCCAGGGTCAGGCACGCGGCCGCAACGATCAGCTGTACCGCTACGAGTGATTCGGCAGACTCTGGCCGGTCGGTGAGGAACTGGCGCGTCCACTGGATGCCCACGCCGTAGCAGACCGTGGCCACGATCGCAGCCAGAGATCCGGTGAGAGTGCCGCCGGCGCCGTTCCAGACGCCCAGGATCAGCAGCACTCCCAGCAGGCCGATCCCCAATCCGAGCGCCCGGTTGCGCCCGATTCGATCGCCGCGGGCGATCACCAGTCCGGCCAGGGCCGTGAACAGGGGTGTGCCAGCGTTGAAGAGCCCGGCAAGCAGGGAGGAGATGCGGGTCTCAGCCCAGGCGAACAGCAGGAACGGCAGCGTGCACAGGAAGGTCCCGACCACGGCACCATGCAGCCACGCCCGCCAGTCCCTGGGCAGCCGTTGGTGCCTCGCAAAGACAAACGTCAGCACAGTCAGAGCGCCCAACAGGACCCGACCGGCGGCAACCTCCAGTGGGCTGAAGTCCACCAGCGAATACTTGATCAACAGGAAGCTGGAGCCCCAAATCACCGCCAGCGCCAGCCAGATCGGCAACCAACTTCGAGCCGGCACCGTGCCTGTGCGGTCCACAGGGGGGAGCCTGTCACAGCCAAGCCGCGACCGTCGAACGTCCTGCGTGGCAACCCTATTGAGCGGGCGGAACCAGGCATCCTGGCTGGCGTGAAGGACCAAGGCGGAGCCACCGGACGGGTG
>JAUPKM010000025.1 GCA_030837445.1 Actinomycetota bacterium | reverse complement strand
GGTAGGAGCTGGCGCCGGAAGATCGGAAGGCTTCGCCCTCAGCCGAGAGTGACAACGGCGTCGGACGGGGAGAACTCGGTGCGGCAGGCGGGGCAGGTCGCAGAGCCGAACAGGTAGGTCAGCTGGTGGGCGACCCCCGGCTGGCCGTGTTCCTCCGCGAAGCGGTGGAGCCGGGCGCCGATGCCGGTCAGCGCCTCTGAAAGCGCCGGGACCAGCGGGAGGCGGACGGCGTCGTCGTCCCCTTCGTCGTCCTCGATCACCGCGTGGTGGTCGTCGCCGAACGCGAGGAGGAGACACTCGTCGCAGCCGGGGCAGGTCACTGAGTACCCATCCTCGGCGAGGCTTTCGAGCTGGCGTTGCCACACAGGCTCCCCCTGGAAGGCCAGCAGCGTCTGGAGCAGGAAGACGAAGGTCGTCGCGTCGCCACGGAGCTCCGGTACCTCAAGGGCCTCGTGGGTAAGAGCCTCGAAGGCGGCCAGCTCTGCTCGGTACTTTTGGCGGATGTCGTCCACGGACACCCGTTCCGGGGTGTCGTCGGAGGCGATGATCGCGCCGGCGAGCATGAGCGGATCATGACGGTTCGCCGGGGGTCGCTGGCTCGCGAGGCCGAGAAGCGCAGGGAGCGCGGCGTAGCTGGCGGAATAGACCGTCCCCTGGTGACAGAGGTACGACCACAGTTCGTCCCACGCCTCGGCGTCCTCCGGGCCTTCCACGGCCTTCAGCAGTTCGGGCACGTCCTCGGCTCCGCCGTAGGCGTGTTCAAGATCGGTCCAGTTGGTCATGGAGGCATGGAAGCATCCAGGTCGGACAGCCACGGCGGCGCCAGAGCGCCGAAGGCAGGAGGTGGAAGTCGTACCAGGGGTACTCTCGGCTTGTGCTGACGAGACTCGAAGTTGACGGGTTCAAGAACCTGCTCGATTTCTCGGTCAACTTCGGGCCCTATACGTGTATCGCCGGGCCCAATGCCGTGGGTAAGTCGAACATCTTCGACGCGATCGAGTTCTTGTCACTCCTCTCCGAGTACTCATTCATGGACGCGGCCCTGCGTCTTCGATCGGCCGGTGCGAGGGGAGCCGATCCGCGAACCCTCTTCTGGATGGGGCAGGGCGCCTCCTCGACGATGTCCCTCGCTGTCGAGATGATAGTTCCGTCAAAGGTCGAAGATGACTTCGGTCGAACGGCAAAGCCAACGACGTCGTTTCTTCGCTATGAACTGGAACTGGAGTACGAAGCCCCCGGTGGAGAGGGGTATGCGCAGATGGGTCGGATTGTCCTACGGCGTGAGGAGCTTCGTCACATCAAGCTTGGCGACGCTTTGGCTCATCTTCCCTGGCGGCACAGCAAGAAGCTCTTTCGGGACCGGATCGTCTTCGGTCGGCGTTCGGGAACGGCGTACATCTCCACCACGGTGGATGGTGACCAAAGGATCGTGAACGTTCATCAGGACGGTGGTAGTCGCGGTCAGCCTCGTACCTCACCGGCAGTCCGTGCACCCAGGACCGCTGTGAGTGCCACGACGAGCAGTGATGACCCGACGATTCTCGCAGCGAGACGGGAAATGCAGCAATGGCGCATGCTGGCTCTTGAACCGTCGGCCATGCGTTCACCCGATGCCGCATCCGATCCGACGCGAATTGCGCCGGACGGTGCTCACCTGGCTGCTGCCCTCTATCGGTTGACAGCTGGTAACTCCGCGGACATCTATTCACAAGTCGCTGCCGCGATGGCGGCTCTGGTCGATTTCCGTGGAGTGAGCGTCGATTTCGATCCGCACAGAGAGTCGCTCACGCTGCAAGCAAGGCTCGGTGACGGACCTGCTCTCCCTGCTCGGGCACTGTCTGACGGAACACTTCGTTTCTTGGCTCTCTGCATCATCTCGGTCGATCCGGAGTTCGCCGGTCTTCTCTGCATGGAGGAACCAGAGAACGGCATCCATCCGGGTCGGATCGAAGCCATGGTCGACCTGGTGAAAGGGCTTGCTGTTGACCCGCGAGAAACCCCAGGCCCTGACAACCCGATGAGACAGGTGATAGTCAACACGCACTCACCCTATTTTGTGCAGTACCAATCTGCTGATGATCTCTTACTGTCTCTACCCACCTCTGTTCTGAGAAGTGGTGCGCGGGCTGAGACTGTCAGGCTCACCCCGCTTCAGGGAAGCTGGAGGGAAAAGTCAGGAGAATTCGGGGTGTCACGTTCTGTGATAATGGACTATCTTCGCAATCCTGAAGGGACTCAACTCCGCCTTGACCTCGGGGAGGGGCAGGAGATTGCCTAGGCTGGTAACTTTCGCGTTCTTGCGAGAAGGGACGTCGGACGATGGTCTTGTCCCGCACCTACGGTCCCTGCTGGTGCGCTTCGGTGCCAGGGAAGTGATCGGTACCTCTCGTGACTATGGCGGTTCTACGGAGGCTCGGCTGCGAAAGCTGTGTGGTGAGGGTTGGACGGTGACCAGGGACGGGTCAAGCATCTCAGGGGTGTCGGCCTAAGAAATGGCTGAACGGACGATTGGTCATCGATTCGGGTGTCGACCCGCTGTGGTCAATGTTAACTTC
>JAUPKM010000195.1 GCA_030837445.1 Actinomycetota bacterium | reverse complement strand
TCGTCCCACCGGTGCTGCAGACCGAACTGGTCGACGAGATCATTCCGGTCGGCAACGAGGACGCCTTCACCATGGCGCGGAGGCTGGCCCGCGAGGAGGGCCTCCTGGTAGGCATCTCGTCGGGTGCGGCTACCTGGGCAGCGGTACGGGTGGCCGAGCGTCCGGAGAACGCCGGCAAGCTGATCGTGGTTCTGCTGCCCAGCTTCGGTGAGCGCTACCTGAGTACGGCACTGTTCGCCGACCTGGCGGACTAGGGGTGTTCGCGGCCATTCGCGGCGATCTGCGCGCCGTGCGGGAACGGGATCCCGCGGCCCGCAGCGCTCTTGAGGTGGCTCTCTGCTATCCGGGCGTCCACGCAGTCTGGGGCCATCGCGTGACCCATTGGCTGTGGCAACGCAACGCCAAACTGGTAGCCCGGTTCCTCGCCGAAGTGATTCGTAAGCTCACAGGAGTGGAGATCCACCCCGGCGCCGTAATCGGTTCGCGGGTGTTCATCGACCATGCCACCGGAATCGTGATCGGCGAGACGGCCGAAGTCGGCGACGATGTGACCATCTACCACGGTGTGACCCTTGGCGGCACCAGCCTGGACCCGGTCAAGCGACACCCGACCGTCGGCAACAACGTGGTTATCGGTGCCGGCGCAAAAGTCCTGGGCAACATCGTGATCGGCGACGGCAGCCAGATCGGCGCCAACTCGGTGGTGATCAAGCCGGTGCCTCCCGGATCCGTCGTGGTCGGGGTCCCCGGTCAGATCGTCGGGCCCGACGGCACGGCGCCCGCCGCCCCCCGCACCCAGTCCGATCTTCCCGACCCGCTGGGCGTAAGCCTCTTCTCCTTGCTCACCCGAGTCGCCCGCCTGGAAAGCCGGGACCGAAGCCCCAACGCAGACAAGGTGATCCGGCCACCAGAAGCCGGTGTGTGGCACGGCGAGGACTTCTCGATCTGACGCATCCGGGGGATACAACCACGCTGAGACAAAGTATTCACCGGACTCGCCGCAGTCATTAGCGTCGCCTCATGCGACGAATTCGGGGCAAGGTGGTGCTTGCCATCCTCGTCGCGATGGCGGCACTTCTGGGCGCCTGCGGGTCGAAGCCGTCCGCCGATGCGCTGTCGTCCGGGGTACTTCGGGTCGGCACCGAGGGCACCTACGCACCGTTCAGCTATCACGATCCAGCCACCGGAACCCTGGCCGGCTACGACGTCGACGTCGCCCGGGCGGTGGCCGACAAACTGGGCGTCCGCGTCGAGTTCGTCGAGACACCGTGGGATTCGATCTTCGCGGCGTTGGAGGCCAACCGGTTCGACCTGGTCGCCAACCAGGTCACCATCACCGAGGCGCGGATCGCGAAATACGATATGTCCGAGCCGTATTCGGTCGGCGAGGGCGTGATCGTCACTCGTGCCGATGACGACTCGATCACCTCGCTGACCGATCTGAAGGGCCGGACCGCGGCCCAGTCGATGACCAGCAACTGGGCTCAGGTCGCCCGCGACGCCGGTGCCCGAGTCGAGTCGGTGGAGGGCTTCACCCAGGCGATCAAACTCCTCAACCAGGACCGGGTCGATGCCGTCATCAACGACAGCATCGCGGTGTACGCCTACCTCGCCCAGACCGGGGACACGTCGGTCAAGATCGCCGGACGAACCGGGCAGAAGAGCGAACAAGGCTTTGCCGCCCGCAAGGACAGTGGTCTGCTGAGCCCCGTCAACGCCGCGATCTCCGAACTCCGCGCCGACGGAACGCTCACCGCCATCTCGCAGCGCTACCTCAAAGCCGACGCCACCGGGGCTGCCGACCCTGCCGCCCAGCAGCCTCCGGCAGCGGAGTCGACCTGGGCGTTGGTCGCCGACAATCTGCTGCCACTGGCGAAGGCGGCGATCACCAAGACCATTCCGCTGACGGTGATCAGCTTCGCCATCGGCCTGGCGATCGCATTGATCGTCGCGCTGGCCCGGTTGTCCCCCAACAGGATTCTGCAAGGCGCCGCCCGGTTCTACATCTCGATCATCCGGGGAACACCGCTGCTGGTTCAGCTGTTCATCGTGTTCTTCGCACTGCCCGAACTGGGTGTGAAGATCGACCCGTTCCCGGCCGCGGTGATCGCCTTCAGTCTCAACGTCGGCGGCTACGCTGCGGAGATCATCCGTTCGGCCATCAACGCTATCCCCCGGGGGCAGTGGGAAGCCGCGCAGACGATCGGCTTGAACTACACCGGCACCTTGCGGCGGATCATCCTGCCCCAGGCGGCGCGGGTAGCGGTTCCGCCACTGTCGAACACCCTGATCTCGCTGGTCAAAGACACCTCGCTGGCATCAACCATCATGGTGACCGAACTATTGCGGACGGCGCAGATCGCCGCCGCCCCGACCTTCGAGTTCTTCGCACTGTACGGCACCGCAGCGGTCTACTACTGGGTGATCTGCCTGGCACTGTCCTTCGCCCAAGGCCGGGTCGAGCACCGGCTAGAGAGGTACGTCGCGAGATGAGCGAAACAGCGGATCTTGTTGTCGCCGAGGGTGTTGCGAAGTCCTTCGGGGACAACCACGTGCTGCGCGGGGTGTCGTTCCGGGTTCCCACCGGGTCGGCGACGACGGTGATCGGGCCGTCCGGTTCGGGCAAGACCACCCTGCTCCGGTCGCTGAACGCACTCGACGTGCCCGATGGCGGAACCGTCACGATCGCGGGGGTGCGGGTGAACTTCGCCGAGCCGGTCCCGCGGGATCTGCTGGTCCGCTACCGCGCGCAGAGTGCGATGGTGTTCCAGTCGCACAACCTCTTTCCGCACAAGACGGTGCTGCAGAACGTGCTGGAGGGGCCGGTGGTGGCGCAGCGGCGCAACGCCGCCGAGGTGCGGTCCGAGGCGGTGGACCTGCTTGAGCGGGTCGGCCTGGCCGACAAGTGCGACGAGTACCCGCACCAACTCTCCGGGGGTCAGCAGCAGCGGGTTGGGATCGCCCGAGCGCTGGCGTTGCGGCCCAAACTTGTGCTGTTCGACGAACCCACGTCGGCCCTAGACCCCGAACTCGTCGGTGAGGTGCTCTCGGTCATTCGCGACCTGGCGACCGAGGGCTGGACGCTGGTGATCGTCACCCACGAAATCCAGTTCGCCCGCCAGGTCTCCGATCAGGTGCTGTTCATCGACGGTGGGGTGGTGCTCGAGCAGGGGCCGCCGGCCAGGGTCATCGGCTCTCCGGAACACCAGCGCACCCGGCAGTTCCTGGATCGCGTGCTAAACCCGTTATAGTACGGATACTCGGTACTACTTTTGTACCTACTCACCGTACAGAATGAGTGGGAGCCATGACCATCAGCGCTAGCGAAGCTCGGCAGCGACTCTTCCCGCTCATCGAACAGGTCAACACCGACCACGAACCGGTGCGGATCACCTCCCGGGCGGGCGACGCGGTACTGATGTCGGCCGATGACTACGACTCCTGGCAGGAGACCGTCTATCTGATGCGGTCGCCGGAAAACGCCCGACGACTCGTGGAAGCCGTGGCGCGCGATAAGGCTGGTGTCGCAGGACACTCCACGTCGATCAAGGACCTGCGCGAGATGGCCGGCGGGCAGGGTTGAGAAGCGCCAGCTTCGATCCCGATGGTTGGGAAGACTTCGTGTACTGGCTGGCCACTGACCGAAAGATCGCTCGGCGCATCGTTCGCCTCATCGCCGAGATCCAACGGGACCCCGCCGCCGGAATCGGCAAGCCCGAGCCGCTGAGAGGCGGCTTGTCGGGGTATTGGTCGCGACGAATCGACGACGAGCACCGCCTCGTGTATCGCGCCGATCAAACAGAGGTGAAAATTCTCAAGGCGCGCTACCACTACTGACGGCGCCGGCCGACCCGACGAAGGTCACCCGGTGAAGGTCACCCGGTGAACTTGCCGCTGCGAATCCGGTCGGCCTCCATCAGCGATATCTCCTGGGCGCCGGAGATCACGATCTCCGGATCGGGCACGAAGTCGATGTCCTCGGACCGGCCGTCGTAAGGGACGGCGTCGAGGATGACCTTGATCGCGTTGAGCCGCGCCTTGTGCTTGTTCTCCGAGCGGATGATGGTCCACGGCGCATCGGGAGTGCTGGTCCGGCGCAGCATGCGGTACTTGGCCT
>JAUPKM010000194.1 GCA_030837445.1 Actinomycetota bacterium | reverse complement strand
GTCCGAACCCGGTGCTCCTGCCTGGCGCGTTGGTCATCAATCCGATCACCTGGACACGTTCCGAGACGCTGGCGCCCGCGTCCATTTCGCTCGGCTCGTGGCTGCCAGACAAGGCGGGAACTTACAGCAAGGTTCCCCACTACGCTGACGCGCAAGTCAACACCGCGAAGGGCGTGCTGGTCTCGTCAACGCCAGACGTCAATGTCTGGTCGCCCGGTGGCCCCAACGCGTTCCCGCGGGGCGTCTACCACTCGTTCGACTTCCCGTTCTACTACTTCAACGTCCAGGCGAACGCCGAGGCGCGCGTTGCCGCCTATCTCGCGGGTCGATAGCCGAACGGGCGGGTGACCCGCTCAGCGGCGCCGGAGCCCGAGGCCGCGTTCGGCTTCTCTTCTCCATCGGCGCCGGATTCAGCCGCATCTGGCTGAACTTGGCACGAAGCGCCTGAGGCGACCGCCGCCGCTAGGCTGCAGGCGTGACCTCGCAGTCGACTCCTGGCAAAGCAGCCGGCAGCGTGAAGCGTCCCGTCTACGCGACGTTGGGGAGGCGGTTGGTCGTTGCGATCGCTCTGACAGTCCTGTTGGTGATCCCAACGCTGGTGATGTTCGCGGTGACTCGCGAAAGCGCTGCCACCTGGGCCGCCGGGGCAGGAATCGCTGGTGCGGCCGCGGTAGTTGCGGGCGGCGTCGAGGTTGGGATCCTCACCTCGCTCGTCATCGGGCTGCTCACGCCCATCTCGATAGTTGCGGGTGGCACGCCAGTCACCGGCGGGGCGATCATGGCCCTCATGTGCCTAACGGTCGGTCGACTCTCGCGATTCGGCCTCAATCGGTCAACGCTGCTAGTGCCGATCTTCATGGCTTGGATGATCATCGACCCGCCGACATGGGGTCCGCAGCACACAGTGGACCGAAGCGACGGCAGTTACCTGGCGTGGATGGGCGTCATCTTCTTCGTCGGATCGATCTTCGCTGTGTTCGCTTTCGCGTTCGTCCTGCGCAAACTGAAGTTGCCCGCACCCAAGCCGCACTCACGGCGCGAGTCGGTGCCCTACACCACGACAATCACAGTGCTGGCAACTGTCGCGACGTTCATCGTCCTTCACGATCCCGCGAAGCACTACGCAGGGGCCTGGCTGATCGCGACAATTCTTGTGCTCTCGCAGGTGGGGGATGTCGGCACGGTCCGGCGCACCGTCGGCCGCGTCGTGGGAACCCTCGTGGGGAGTCTGCTGGTCCTCGTCATCATGTGGCAGGTACATAGCCTGGCGGTGATCTATGCGATCGGCCTAGTGTTCGCAGTCGCTGCCATCACGGCGAAGTTCAGCCCGCACTATTGGATCTACATGGCGCTCATCACCCCGACTGTGGTCTGCATGAACGCCTCGTCAAGCAGTCAGTTGGCAAGTCTCGGCGAACGCCGCGCGGTGGACACCCTTCTTGGTGCCGCCCTGGTGTTGCTGGCTGCCGCCCTCACAGTCGGCTACTCCCACTGGCAGCAGCGACGCGGCACAGCCGCCATGGCTGACGAGCCGGTCATCCTCGGCCAGTCGCTGGCCTCGAGTACGACCTGAATGCCTGCTGCGAATGCGAGCATCCTGACTCGCAGTTACTACCCACCGGGTCGACACCCCAATACCGGTTCGCCCGAACTAGTGCCTCCGGTCAGCACTTGAGCGTGCAGTAGACGTTGGTCCAGGGGTTATCGCAGTAGATCCAGTCAGTGGCCGGGAAGGTGTAGCCGCCGGACACGCCGGCCAGCTCCGCGTCGGACAACTCCCGGCTGCCGGCGGCGTCCGGGAGATCCTCGACCACGATGTCGAACCCGAATCCGCTGGCGACTACAACGACTTCCTCCGGCGTCGCAGCAGTGGCCAACTTCGATCGCAGTTCCTCGTTTTCGGCGGTGGCGGCACGCAGGGCTTCCAACTGTTCTTGTGACATACCCTCAGGTTTCCACAACAGCGGTCAGGATTGCAGCAGTGCCATCGGCCAACCGGGCAGCCGATGCATGCCCAGCCACAGTGCCGCAGCGCCGCTACGATCTGGCCGGTGAGTGGAGTTCGCAAGTCGTCTGCTTTCTGGGCCCATGGATCGGCAGGAGCCTGCGTCGCAGCAGGCATCATCCTCTTCATCGGTCTTGCAACCTTGGCGGGTTGCGCCAACTCATCACCATCAACGGCGCCACCTTCGCCGCCCGAAACCGCTGCCGGGATCGCCACCTTGGTCGTGCCCCGCTTCAACGGTGGGTCGGTGCCGGTGGACCCCGCCGCCCAAGAGCGGTTCCTCTTCAACCGCGGCTACCCGGCGCAGGACCTCAGATTGGGGGACACCTACCAGCCACTGCTGTCGGCCCTGCGATCTAGGCCGGGGTCAAAGGTGGTGCTCGGCGCGAGCTATGACTGGCGGATGCCGGGCGCACCGCCCCAGGACAGCCTGGATGGGAAGGTGACGGGCCTGCTGGCCCACTGGAACGATCCCATGGCGGTCCGCAGCTACCCCTACGCCGTGGACTACCTGCGCTATTGGTTGATCCAGGCCGCTCGCAGCACTCCCGACCAGGATCGCGTGAACCTCATCGCCCACAGCACCGGGGTGACGCTTGTGCGTGCCTATCTGCAGAGCGATGCCTACGGCCAGACGGTGCTGGATGAGAACGGCTCGGCGGTGAAGCTACCCACAATCGACACGCTCGTTCTGGCTGTGCCCGCAATGCAAGGTGCACCCTTCGTCTGGAATCTCTGGAACGGCAACTTCGCCAGTTTCGTCGGGGCGGCTCGCGGTGCGGACATCTTCCGCGGCTACAACACGGCCTACCAGCACGTCGTCAGCGGCGGAACGATATCCGGGCCAATTGGGGACGTCACGTCGGCGAGTCTGAGCGGCGTTGGTCTTGCGCGGCAGGTCAGCTTCCTCCGGCAGTACAACCCGCTGTTTCGGATCGTGCTGCCCACGAACGACTTCCTATACCCGAGCGCTGCTCCGGAACCCGCTCCGATCTCCATCAACGGCCGCACCGGCGACCGCAATGAACTCCTGCTCGATCTGAACTCGGGTTCGGCCGCCGGACGCAATCCCTGGACAGCGCTGGCCTCGAAAGTAGTGGTCACCTACCCCGTGAATGTGCTGGCGCCCCCGGCCACGGCTGGCTCTGGGTCGGTGAGCACCGCCATCTCTGATCGCACGGAGACAGGGACCGGCGGCACGGTCGTGCCGTTCACTGCCTTCGCTCGCGACAACCAGACCGGAATACCTACCGTCCCGGGGCAGACTTGGTTTCGCGAGGAGATGGTTGCCGACGCGGGCGATGGCGCCTTCCCGCTCGCCACCATGCGGGGTACCTTCTTCGATCGTGACGGTGTCCCCGATCCGGGGATTCGCGTCCAGCAGTGGGGCAACGGACCAAGCCCACAGGGTCGACCGGAAGACACCTGGACGCCCGTCGCCGGGAACCTCAGCCACAACCTCTTCATCGAGAACCCGGCGATCACGCACTGGCTGGCGTGTCAGGTCGAGCCCGGCTGACCAGTCGTCACGGACTGGCCGATCGGCTGCGCAGCGCCCGCCGCTAGGACAGCAGTAGCAGCGACCGTAGGTCATTCACCGCAAACCCGCCAAACGAGGGGCGGGCGGCGTAGCCGGCGCGAAGGTCTCGCAAGGCAGCCAACATCGCCACTCGGCCCTCCTGCCAGAAGGTGATGCCAGCGGGATCCACGTCGCCAACTTCCTGCGCGATTATCGTCCTCACCCGGCCGCCGGTGGAATCAGTCAACGCGACCTCTGTGGCGCTCAGTGCTCTGGAGCCGTTGGGGCCGGCGACGCGATCCCGATACGCCATCACCGAAATCGCGTTCAGTCGGCCGGAGCGGTTGTCGAGCAGCCTAACGATGTGACCGACAGGGGAGCTGGTCACACCGGCGAAGCGGAGCGAAGTTGGGCTCGCCTGCCCGTCCAGCCAGAACGGCACCACGACGGTAATCGGGAGTCGCATAGCGGCGGGGAAGTTGGTTTGGTGAGAAGCGATCGAAGCCACCGTGGCCAGCCATTGGGTGGTCAGGGTCGTCGCCTCAGTCGCCCAGGCCTTCGTGGCCCAGGGCTCCAGATCAAACTGCACGCCGGTGAATCCGGGTCCAGCGGTTCGAGCGTTGAACTGCGCCGCGTAGCTGATGATCGCCTGGGTAACGGTCCGGCGCGACGGGTTGATCCAGGCCGGATCCCCGGCCAACGCCTCCACCGATAGCCCAGCGGCCCGGGCCGCCGCGAGGTACCGGGAAACCTTGGTGTCGAAGGCGATTCGGCGGGTACTCCTGGCAGTGGGATCTTTGACGTCGGTCAACGGCACTACGGCACTGATGTCGAGGGCGATCGAGGTTCCTCCCATCGCCCGGAAGGCTGCCAGACCAGCCGTCAGCTCAGCCAGCGGCGTCGTGTCGATCGGCCGCCACTCATAGGCGGAGAATCCGGCCACCGCCGACCTGGTGAGCCTTCCCGTCGACGCCGTCGCACCACCTGCCGATCCCGCAGTCGAAGCCCCGGCCCCACTCGCACCTGCGTTCGACATCACCAAGACCACCGCAAGCAGGAGAAGGGTGAGAGCCCATCGACGATTCGGCATACCAGGTTCATCGGTCGTAGGTCACCCTGGCATGAGGGGGTCAGGCCGCCGTCCGATCGAAGCCTGGAGGTGAAGGTCACAGGGGTGAATCCTCGATTTCCTGCCCCGTCGGCATGTCCGGGTCCTCAACTTCGTGGCTGAACCCGGCGCGCGTCATCTCTCCCCACCGCGTGCCGCGATGCCCGGCCAGGATCATCGCCTTCAGCCGAACCACGGCGAGGAACTGGCGGTAGCCAAGATTCTCCAACACCGCAGCACTGCACAGCCAGGCCATGTCGCGCCACCGAAGATAGCGGCGATAGGCGTGTTGCTCGATTATCACTACGCAGAAGGAGAGCGCGATACCTGCCAGCACCGCAAACCCGAGAAACCACAGCGCCACCTGCACGTTCAACAGCCCGAACAGCAACGCGAAGGCCACGAACACGTAGCCGAACACCTCCACCACGGGACCGAACCATTCGAACACCAGGAAGTAGGGCATCGCGACCGATCCGACCCCCCGATACCGTGGCCGGAAGAACATGTCGCGGTGGAGCCACAGCATCTGACCGAGGCCGCGTTGCCAGCGGTCGCGTTGACGCGCGAGTACCCGAAGCGAGGTCGGGACCTCGGTCCAGCAGATCGGGTCGGGGAAGAACGTGATTCTGTATGGCCGATTCGACTCGCGCGCCCGGCGATGCATGCGAAGGACGAGTTCGGCATCCTCACCGACGGTCTGGGTGTTGTATCCACCTACGTCCACCAGCACTTCTCGCCGGAAGACGCCGAATGCGCCGGAGATGATGATGAGCATGTTGAGCTTCGACCAACCGATACGGGCTCCTAGAAAGGCGCGTAGATACTCCATGATCTGAAGGTTGGGGAGCAGGCCGGTCGGAGTGCGGACGCGCGTGATTCGCGTCCCGTCGAAGACGGAACCGTTGGCCACCCGGACGATGCCGCCGACGGCGATCGTCTCCGGATGAGCCTCGAACTCCCAGACGATCCGAGCGAGCGCCTGCGGGTCGAGCAAAGTGTCGGCGTCGAGGGCGCAGACAAGGGGGTAGCGGGCGTAGTTTAAGGCCGCGTTGAGGGAGTCGGCCTTGCCACCGTTCTCCTTGTCGACCACAAACAGTCGTGGCTGGGTTCGACTGACATAGGTGGCGAGGACCGGCTGCGTTACCAGGCCCGCTCGGGGCGCGCGTTGGAACGGGACCAGGTCGAAGTGGTCGATAAGGGCTGCCAGGGTGTCGTCGCTGGAACCGTCGTTGACAACTATGACTTCGAAGGTTGCGTACTCATTGGAGAACAGGGCGCTCACCGAGCCGCGGATGGTGGCCGCCTCGTTGTAGGCCGGCACCATCAGGGTCACGGCCATACTCAACGACGACCGAGCGACGTCGCGGAAGTCCCGCATCGGGCGCCGACGCAGGTAGTCCCGGACCGTCCAGCCGCCGATCACGATCAGCGTCAACGTGATTGTTTGCAGGGCCACCAGATATAGGAAGATTCCCACTGTGACAACGATCGTCACCGCCTCTGCCACGCTCATCTCCGAGCCTCAGTTTCGGTGATCGCGAGTTGCTCGCTCGCTCGCTGAGCCGCAAAGCGGTCATCGCTTTCGGCGGTGGCGCGCAGAACGGCCAGACCGGGCGCACCCAAGGTTGCCAGAGAGGACATGGCGTAGCCCCGCACCCACCAGTTGCGGTCGGTGGCCTGCGCGGTCAGAACATCGAGGGTTGCCTGCAAGAGGGCTGGCGGTACTGTCACTTGCCCGATGGCCCGGACTGCCTGTGCGCGAACCACGGCCGAGTCGTCCTCGACCGCCGCCAACATCGGCGCCGAAACTTCGCCGCAGCAGGCGGCGGAGGCACGAATTGCGGCAATCCGTTCGTCGATCGAGCCGTGGCGTAGCCACGGTTCGAGCTCGCCGATCGGAACCGAGACACCGGAGACGGCCAAGGCGCGCATGAGTCCGAGGGCTTGTCGATCACCGACGTTGTGCCCGGGGTTTTGCTCGTGCGATTCCGGCCCGAGCACCTGGACGCCCGCGGGGCGCTCGCCGCTGGCCGCAGCCGTGGCGGCGAGGGCGGGGCGCAGGTAGGGCTGTGCCCAGGGTTCGGAAATGCGCTCGACGATACGAGCCTGACTGAGCGGGGTCAGGTGGGCGTCGTCCTCCTGCCCGAGCAATGAGAGCAGCGCCTCGAACGCCTGCAGGGTGGCCAATCGACCGAGGGCCCGAATAGCGCAGAGGCTGACATCGCCGTCTTTGTCCGTTGCCATTCCGCAGATGATCTCGCAGTCCGCGGGCCGACGAAGATACCCCAGCACCGTCAGTGCCAGTCCCCGCCGGGCCGCCGAGCGACTTCCGACTGCCCGCAACAGGCCAGCCGCGAACAGGTCGCGTTGACGGGGAACCCAGGCGACCGGGGCCCCCTGGCCTTCTTCGATCGTCTGGATCGCCCTGAGCAGGGAGGCGCGGCGATAGCCGCCGTTACGGATCCAGGACCTGATCTGGCGATCGCTGATGGTTGACGGATCCGTCAGTATCTGTCGGTAGTTCACGAACCGTTGCCGAGACCAGAATTCGCGGGTGTCGCGCGCGGCCTTGGAAGCGAGTGCGGCGAGCAACCCGAGCACGGAGAACGCCAGCACGCCGAGCGTGAGGTAGATGACCACCTCGGCTGGTGCGTCAAACACGCGTCCTCGGATCTACCGGAGTCTCTAGTGGTGGTGACTGGACAACTGACGTGAGCTGGCCACGAGCTCGTGGGGCAGGCTCGAAGTGACGATCGGGGACAGAATCGGGTGGCTCGCTTTCGTCCCGACATTACCGAAGAAGGGAGGCCACGCGAGTTCGAATCAGGTTGCCGTACCCGCTGCGTAACGCTCGAGTAAGGATCAGACTTCCGTGTGGCTCCGGGGCCCCGGACCGTGTCATCTTAGAAATGCGGAACCTCCAACCCGCCCGACGACCCCGTCACCTGCACTGGCCCGCACCGATCGGGGTCGTCGGCTTTTTCCGCCGCAGTCCGAGATCGCACTGTGTCGTGGCCCGCTCCATCAGTGGTCGCCCGCGCCTACCGTTCTGCGAGTTGTCGGCAGTGCGGCCCATACTGGGCGGGTCGTGCACCCGTCGATCATCGGAGCCCCATGGCCACGCCCGGTCCAACCCAATTGCCCTATCGTGTCAGCCCCGTGATCGCGGGGGAATCGATCACTGACGCCGCCTCCCGTTCCAGTTACCGCCGGGAGAATCCGGCCGATGTCCACCAGATCGTGACCGACACGGTCGAAGCGTCGTTGGCCGACGTGCGGGCCGCAGTGCAGGCGGCGCGTGACATCTTCGACGGTCCGCCCGCCAACTGGACCCAGAACACGCAGTTGCGCCGGCAGGTGCTGCTCGAGACTGGGCGGCTGCTCCGGGAGAACACCGAGGCGCTGGCGCAGATGATGTGCCTGGAGATCGGCATGCCGATCCGACTGTCCCGACCGCATATCTCTGCTGCTGCAGATGTCTTCGAGTTCTATGCCGGCTATGTCGGGAAGTCCTACGGCTCGGCCATCCAATTGCCGGATGGATCGATGATCGACATGCTTCGGGAGCCGGTCGGGGTGGTCGGCATCATCGTCCCGTGGAACTTCCCGTTCAAGCAGGCCGCCCGGAAACTGGCCCCGGCGTTGGCGGTCGGCTGCACCGTCGTGGTCAAACCGTCGCCCTACACAAACGCCTGCACGCAGGAGTTGATCCGGATCCTGGCCGCGGCGGGTGCGCCCGACGGCGTCGCCAACTTCGTGCCAGGCGCCAGTCCCGAGATCGGAGCCGCACTGACGGCGGACCCCGGCGTGGACAAGATCTCGTTCACCGGTTCCACCGGGGTCGGGGTGATGGTGCAGAAGTCGGCCAGCGACACCCTGAAGCGCACCAGCCTGGAACTTGGGGGCAAGAATCCGTGCCTGGTGTTCGAAGACGCGGACTTAGCCGCCGCGGCGAACGGACTGACCTTCGGGATGTTCCTCAATTCCGGTCAAGCGTGCGGGTCGGTGTCCCGGCTGATCGTGCATCGCAGTGTCCACGATGAGTTGTTGACGAGAGTGGAGGAGATTCTGGCCGGGTTGCGGTTGGGTAGTCCACAGGACTCGGCGACCTCGTTCGGCCCGGTGGTGGCCAAATCCCAGCAGGAACGCATCTTGGGATTCCTGGATCGGGCTCGCGCCGACGGCCTCAGCATCCGGATTGGGGGTGGCGTTCCTGCAGGTGCGGCGTATTCGAATGGCTACTTCGTCGAGCCGACCATCGTCGATGACGTGCCGCCGACTCACGAACTCGCCCAAGACGAAGTATTCGGCCCAGTGCTGGCGGTGCTGCAGTTCGAGACCGATGATGAGGCCGTGGCACTTGCCAATGACACCGCATTCGGCCTCACCGCCGCCATCTGGACGACCGATCATGCCCGCGGGCTGCGGGTTGCACGGCGGGTGCGCGCCGGCACAATCTGGATCAACGACAACTACCAGCAAAACCCTGAGGGTATCTGGGGCGGGTACAAGATGAGCGGAACTGGCCGGGAACTAAGCCCGCACGGGTTGTACGACATGACCGAAGTCAAAGAGATCTACAGCGATGGCACCGGGTTGGCGATGAAGCCGCTCTACCGGCAGGTACTCAACGACTGATGGGTCGCGCTGCTGGCTAAAGTGGGCAGAGACGACCAGGACGGTGACGCCATGTCGACAGTGGGCACTCACGTGCCTGAGTTGCAGCCCCAGGGATTGGGACCGGTGTCGCGGAGGGCCAGTGCCGCGATGTTGATCGTGATCGGCTTCTTCTACCTGATCGTGCTGGCGGTGTTGGCAATCACGCTCGCCACGGACAACGCCGGTCTGCAGATGCGGTTGGCGGGCTTCGGCACCGGCGGCCTGTACGCCGTCTGCGTGTGGCACAGCGCCATGGTCCGGGGTGCCGTCCGAACGGTCACATTCTTCGTGTTGACCGCCGTCCTCGCCTTCGTGGCGGAGGCGTTGGGGGACAACTTCGGACTCATCTTCGGTCGCTACCACTACACCGGCGCCTTGGGGCCGCGACTGCTGGGCGTGCCTCTGCTGGTCGTGTTGACCTGGGGCACCATCGTCTACTGCGGTTTCAGCCTGATTGTCTGGTTGGCGGGCCGGCGCACCCGGGAACCATGGACCGTCGGATACCGAGTGGTCAGGGCGGTACTGGTCGGCCTGGCGACGGGCTTCATCGCGGCGGGATTCGACCTCATGGCGGACCCCCTGGCCGTCTCAGGCGTGTGGCGGGAAGTGCTGGGAACCGACGCTTGGTGGTGGTGGGTCGACGGTGGTCCATACCTGCCGAATCTGGAATCCTGGCAAGGCGGGGATGGCATCCCGGAGATGAACTTCGTCGGCTGGACCCTGGTGCCGATGACCAT
>JAUPKM010000193.1 GCA_030837445.1 Actinomycetota bacterium | reverse complement strand
CCGGGTAGTTCGGGATGCCCTCGAACTTGAGGGAGGTGGCGCCGTTGGCCAGGGGGCCGTAAACGATATAGGTGTGGCCCGTGACCCAGCCGACGTCGGCGGTGCACCAGTAGATCTCGCCTTCCTGATAATCGAAGGTGTACTTGTGGGTCATGGCGGCGAAGACCAGATAGCCGCCCGTGGTGTGCAGGGCGCCCTTGGGCTTACCGGTGGAGCCGGAGGTGTAGAGGATGAAGAGGGGGTCCTCCGCGTCCATCGCCTCGGGCTCGCAGACGGCGTCGGCGGTGGCCATGGCCTCGTGGTACCAGACATCGCGGCCCTCGGTCCAGGCGACCTTGCCGCCGGTACGCTGGACCACCAGCACGGTGCCGACATTCGGGCACTCGTTGAGGGCGGTGTCGGCGTTCTTCTTCAGGGGCACGTTGCGGCCGCCGCGCACGCTCTCGTCGGCGGTGATGAGCACCCGGCAGTCGGAGTCCAGGATGCGGTCGCGCAGGCTGTCCGGGGAAAAGCCGCCGAAGACGATCGAGTGGACGGCCCCGACCCGGGTACAGGCCAACATGGCCACCGCCGCCTCGGGGATCATAGGCAGATAGATACAGACCCGGTCACCCTTCTTGACGCCCTTGGACTTGAGGACATTGGCGAGCTTGCAGACCTGGGTGTGCATCTCGCGGTAGGTGAGTTTTTTGTCCTCGGCGGGATTGTCGGCCTCCCAGATGATGGCGACCTGATCACCGCGGGTGGCCAGATGCCGATCCAGGCAGTTGTAGGAAACATTGAGCTGGCCACCCTCGAACCACTTGATGTAGAGGTTCTCGGGGCTGAAGCTGTAGTCCATCACGGTGTCGAACTTTTTGCTCCAGGTGACGAATTTCTCCGCCTGCTCGGCCCAGAAGCCATTCGGGTCATCGACCGAGCGCTGGTACATGCTGGCGTACTGCTCGGCGTTGATATGGGCCTTGGCGGCGATGGCGGCGGGAACTTCATAAGTCTTGATTTCCGACATGGGAACCAATCTCCTGATTTTAGGGTGGTGAATTTAATATCCGCCGGCTTTGGGAAGGAGCCGGATAAAGAGCTGGACTTCGGTTGTCGACCCGTCCGGGAGGGTCCTGGCGACCGCTATTCCCGGCGCGACAAGCGCATTTTTTCTGATTAAGCGTCGCGGCGTGAAGATGCCGCTGTTGTGATCCTCGTCTCACCCGACCCGGCCCAAAAGGGCTTGGCGGTTGTTATTGGGACTGCCCTCCTCGCGTCCGCGGCCCCGGCGATGTCAACACCGCTCCCGAAACGGAAGGATTCCCAAGTCTAAACACTTGTCGCGGCCTTCGCCAGCCCTTAGCCACGCCGGGGCAGGGCGAAACCGTTCTCCCCCTAACTGATCCAGTAGCAGAGGGACTTACCCTCGATCCTGGACAGGCCCGTTCGGCGGCATTACACTGTACCCCTTCTTGGCGTGGCGAGATCGGCCTTGAACTTGCTAGACATCACCCTGCGGCCGGTCGCGGTCGACGAGGAACTGCGCTTCACGGCGCTGCTCGACGCGCATCACTACTTGGGTGCGGTGGCGAAGATCGGCCACACGCTCTGGTATGTGGCCACCTGGCAGGGGCAGTGGCTGGCGTTGCTGGTGATCAGCGCCGCGGCCTGGAAATGCGCGGCCCGCGATCGTTGGATCGGCTGGGAGCGGCGTTACCAGTACGATCGCCTGCATCTGATTGCCAACAATAGCCGCTTTCTCATCCTGCCTGAAGGGCGGCGGCCGAATCTGGCCTCGCGCGTGCTCGGGTTGTGTGAGCGCCGGGTCGCGGCGGATTGGCAGGCGCGCTTCGGCTACCCGCTGTGGTTGCTGGAGACCTTTGTCGATCCGCGGTTCTTCCGTGGCACCTGCTATCGCGCGGCCAACTGGCTGGAGGTGGGCGAGACGCGCGGCTATCGCCGCACGCGGGCCGGCTACAGTCCCCAGGCCGGGACGCCCAAGCGGGTGTTAGTGCGCCCCTTGATCGCCGATGCCCGTCAACGTCTCGCTCATCCCGTCCTTGATCCTCGCTACCACCCGGGAGCCCCTAAGCTGATGTTGAGTGCAGAGCAGATGCGTTCCTTGCCGGCGTTCTTCGCCGAGGTACCCGATCCCCGCCGGGCGCAAGGGCGGCGGCATCCCTTGCCGGTGGTGCTGGCCATTGCCGCCGGGGCGGTGCTGTGTGGGGCGCGCGGCTACCAGGCCATCGCCGCCTGGGCGCAAGACCTCGGCCAAGCCGCCCGCGCGCGCTTTCGCTGCCGTTATCGCCACGGCAGCTACGAGGTCCCCAGCCGCACCCGGATCCGCGATGTGCTCACCCGCGTCGATCCCGAGGCCCTTGATCGGGCGCTGCAAGGCTGGAATGGGCAGCATGCCGCCGCCGATGAAGGCCTGGCCCTCGACGGCAAGACCATGCGTAACGCCCGCGACGCCGACGGCGACCAGACCCACATCCTCGGCGTCGTCGGCCATCAAACCCAGCGCTGCCACACCCAAAAAAAGTCGGCGCCTTGCCCGTCAACGGCAGCGACGAACTGAAACGCACCAATGAGATCGGGATGGCCATCCCGGTCCTCGAACCGATCGACCTCGCCGGCAAGACCGTCACCGCCGACGCCCTGCTCACCCAGCGTAAGCTCGCCACCTACCTGGTCGCACGCGACGCCCATTACCTGTTCATCGCGAAGGACAACCAGCCCACGCTCAGCGCCGATATTCGCCTGCACTTCGACCAACGCGGCGAGCCGGACTTCCGCGAGCCCCCCACCCTGCAGCATGGTCGGATCGAAAGCCGCGCCATCTGGACCTCGACCGCCCTGAACGACTACCTCGACTTTCCCCACGTCGGACAGGTCTTCGCCATCGAACGGCACACCATCGAGAAGAAGACCGGCCAGACGTCCACCGAGATCGTCTATGGCGTCACCGACCACACCCCGCTCAGCGCCAGCCCCGCGCGCCTGTTGGCCTTCAACCGCGACCACTGGCGCATCGAGGCCCATCACTACATCCTCGACTGGAACTGGGACGAGGATCGCGGCACCGTGCGCACCGGCCATGGACCGGAGAATATCACCGGCCTGCGGCGCTTCGCCGTCGGGTTGATCAAGGCCAAGAGCAACGATAGCGTCGCGGGTACCATCGCTAAACTCGCCCGCAAAGTCCGCCGCGTCTTCGATTATCTCGGCATGACCATGAACTCTACCCCTCGCCCCCGCCGCTTAGCGGCCGAGGGTTAGAACGGATTTGCCGTGCTGACTGTGAAGATACCGGGGTCCCAACTGCCCGGAAACCCAGCTCTAAATGAGCGGGCCCGGGGTCGACCATCGGGCCCTCAGCCCGGCAGCCGCAACCGCTCGACGACCTGGCCGCCGATGAGGTGGCGCTGCAAAATCTCATCGAGGTCCTCGTGATCGACGTAGCTATACCAGACCCCCTCCGGATAGACGACGATGACGGGGCCCGAGGCGCACCGTGCCAGACAGCCCGCGCTGTTGATCCGGACGCCGCCCTCCCCGGCGATGCCGAGTTCCTTGGTCCGTCCCTTGAGGTAACGGCGCAGATCCTCGGCGCCATACTGGGCGCAACACTGACTGCCGTCCTCGCGACGGTTGAGACACATGAAGACGTGATAACGGTAGTAGGACATGATGGACCTCGCCTCCCCGGCTGAACCCTGAACGGGCGAACAGGTTACCATTAGCGGCCGGCGAAAAAACCTCTCGTGGCGCCCCTCGGCCGCCCGGCGGGACGATAGCCTGCCCGCAACCGGAACCGCCCCGCCCAGTCACTCCAATCGCGCCACCCGAATCCGCCTTGAAACCAGCCGACATCGCCAGGCACCTGGCCCAAACCGCCGACCGCTGCGTTCGCTGCGGCCTCTGCCTGCCGCATTGCCCTACCTATCGGGAGTCGCGCCAGGAGGCCGAGTCCCCGCGCGGACGCATTGCCCTGATCCAGGGCTGGGCCGAGGGCGAACTGGACGCCTCGCCACGCCTCCTCCATCACCTGGACAATTGCCTGGAATGCCTGGCCT
>JAUPKM010000192.1 GCA_030837445.1 Actinomycetota bacterium | reverse complement strand
GACCGTTCGCTCCACCCAGACCGGTGGCAGCGCCCGCACCCTTCCCGGGGCCTCCGACTGAGTCAGTTTGACCCCCGCCGCGGAACGCCCCCCGCCTCGGCTTTCCGTCGATAGTCGACTACGTCCGCCGCGATTCGTCTCGCAGGGCACACTGTGCACGTGACCACTCCCCGTGTCGACCCGCCCATACGTGTTCGGATGTCGGCGTCGGAGCGTCGCGAGCAACTTGTGGCCGTCGGCCGGGGTCTGTTCGCCGAGAAGGGGTACGAAGCCGTCAGCGTGGAGGAGATCGCCGCCGAGGCGGGGGTGTCCAAACCCGTTGTGTATGAACACTTCGGGGGCAAAGAGGGCCTATACGCGGTCGTCGTCGACCGGGAGATGGCCGATCTACTTGGACGGGTGCAGGCCGCGCTGGTACCGGCCCATCCCCGGGCCATGTTGCAGTCCGTCGTTCTTGCCTGGCTCGACTACATCTCCACCGAGACCGACGGGTTCCGGGTATTGGTACGCGACTCACCACCTGGCATGGCCGAGGGCTCATTCGCCTCCCTGCTGCGGGACGTGGCGGCACGGGTGGCCGGCCTCCTGGCCGACGAGTTCGACCGGCGTGATCTGAACAAGAAGCAGGCCGACATGTACGCCCAGATGCTGGTCGGCATGGTCGCCAACACCGGAATGTGGTGGGTAGACGTCCGACGGCCCAAGCGCGACGAGTTGGCGGCACATCTGGTCAATCTGGCCTGGAACGGACTTGCCCATCTTGACGGTAAGCCCAGCCTCACGAAACCCGCATGACCACCCACGCCTGACCGGAACCGAGCCGGACACCGGCCGACGGGTTCGCCGCGTGGATCACCAGCCCGCGCGCAATTCGCATCATCACATGACCCGTGTGCGGGAACACCAGGTCACCGGGCAGCCCTGGACCGGCCACCGCCCGGGTGCCGCCCACCCCCGCCAGCAGGGTGTAGGTCGTGGGCCAGTAGGGACTGGCCGCACCCCCTTGCCTCATGGCGACTGCGCCAGCAGCGAACCAGGCACGTGACACCAGACTCGAGCAGTCGTAGATCCCGGGCAACCCGCGGGCGGACTGGCTGTATCGAGACCCGATCGCGGTGAAGGCGTAGACGACCGCGCGAGCCGCCCGATCGCTGCGCGCCTCGCGCACGGACTGCACGCAGAGCGCCGGAAGGCGCCGGATGGTCCCGGGGTCGTCGAAGAAGGTCGCCGGCCTTCGAACCGGACATCGCGCGGCGAGCAAGAGCCTCGCCAGGCTGGCGCTCGGTCGCGGGCGGGGCCAACCTCGCTGCGCGCCACGTGCCGACTGCGCTGACCCACCTCGCTGGGCGCCAACCGGCGACGCGGTTGGCGCCCAGGGCGAACCCGCCGCGACCGCACGAATCACCGGCACGGTCGGCGTCGGCAGGTTCGTCGGCGTTGGTAAGCCGGTCGCAGCCGTCCCGGCTGCCACCGCCGCCGAGACGAACAAGGTGATGATCATGTCGAACCCCCGTCCGGCCGCCCACCATCGGCCACCCGAAGCGGGGCTCGGAGCAGCATTGGCAGCCAACATAGGCCTGACCGAGCGCTTCCGGAACGAGCTGCCGGGCAGTTGTGGACAAGCCACTCACCGACCATTCGGCAGACATTGCGCCGCCGGACGGTGCTTCCGGCCTGGCAGCTCGAGCACCGATTGCCACCCGCCAGACCCGGCGGAACTGCTAGGGCTTCGGCGGCAGGTAGTCCTCGAGGCGAGCCAGCCGGAATCCCTGCCGCTGCAACTCGGCGAGCATGATCTTCAGGTGCGGGACGAGGTCGTCGCGATAGTGGCTGAGGATGATGTCGCCGGGCAGGAAGTGGTCGCCTTCCTGGAAGTGGAACTCCTCATCCGGCAGCGTCACACTCCAATGGACCACATAGTCCAGGCCGCAGTCGCCGGCCGCAGCCAGCGTCGAATCCCCGTATACGCCGTACGGCGGTCGCAGCATCCACGGTGTGTTGCCGATTTCGGCAGTAATCGCCTTGTTCGCCGAGCAGATTTCCTCGGCCGCGCCGCCCTCGCCAAGTTTGGTCAGCGTCGGGTGGTAGACGGTGTGGTTCTGCACCGAGCCGAGTTGCGAAATCTGACGCCAGTAATCCCAGTGACCGTCGCCGTACATCGTCGTGAAGAAGGTGGTGACGGGGATCTTGTTGTCGGTGAGGAACGTGATCAGATTCGGGTCGGTCACAACCCCGTCATCCAGGGTCAGGAAGGCAACTTTGTCCTTGGTGGCGACGCGATTGACGAATTCCGCCGGTCCCTTGGCGCCCGGGTCAGCGACAGCTGTCGGCAGCGGCTTCGTTGCGACCGGCTGCGGGCTGCGGTGCGAGGTCGGGGAGGCCTGCGGCGCCGGCGAAGTGCCGGGTGCCAGCGCGGCCGCCTCGCCGGAGGCATCCCCCGGACGCGCGTCTGCCGCCGGCGAAAGAGTGCCCTGGTCGGCGCCGGACGACGGCTGCGGAGCGCTGACCGGAAGCATGGAGCAGCCGGCCACGACCGCCAACGCGCCCCCCGCCACTGCCAACCGAATGCGAAGTGCCATTCGAGGATCATATTCGCCGCCACCCAACCAGCCGGGAACCGACCTGCGGGAAGGGCACGTCGCTAGCTCTTCCCCCGCGGGCCGAAATCCGCCTGTGGGGTGGGTAATCGGCGGGCGACAGCACGATTTCCTGCATGCTGAGCGCGGGTGCAATAGCGTCGCCAGTATGACCAGTGACAACAATGTCGAGCAGACAACCGACATCACCTTCGCGCTCGCCCAGCAGGACTACGACACCGTCATCACCCTGGTCCGGGAGGCGATGACCCAGGACCCGATGGCCGCGTTGGCCGACTCGGTGATCAACGAGTGGATCGGCAAGCGGTTTCGCAACATCTTCATCACCGAGGGCGTTTCGAACCCGGACACGCTCAAACATTCGCAGGCCAGCTTCCCACTCAATCTGATCGACCCGCGAAGCGAGCGGGAGCGGGTCGCCAAGCGGATGATCAGCAACGTCACCGACGAGGAGATCGCGCTGGAGATGCCGACGGCGCAGCCGGTCGGGTTCAGCAACGTGACGCTGGTCTTCGCCCCGGGACTGCTCACCGGCCTGCTGCCGAGTCTGGCGTTCCAGTCCGTCTGGCCACAGCTGATAAACCGATTCGGGGTCCGGATCCAGGTAGTCGACGCACACCCGATGCGGTCCACCGAGGCGAACGTCGCCGACTTGGAGGACACCCTCGAGCGCGGGATCGGGGTGTCCCCGATTGACGCGTCGTTCATCACCGCCGAGCAGGATCCGGTGCCGCCCGGCGACGTCATCCTGATGGGGTATTCGAAAGGTGGGCCCGACATTCTGTCGCTCCTGATCGCCCGGCCGGACCTGGCTCCCCGGGTCAAGGCGGTCATCGGCTGGGCTGGGGCGATCGGCGGCTCCTACCTCGCCAACGACATCTACGAGAAGATCAAGGGCGTCCCCAAGTTCAACGTGGTCGAAGACATGTCCGCCGATATCGGTGAACTCATGCTGCGGTTGGCCCCGATCGTGCAGGTGAACAACATCAACCGGCGGCTCGACGAATACGACATCAAGGGCGCGATCGAAAGCCTGACGACCACGTATCGGGAGAGGTTCCTGGCGGACAATGCCGAGGCGCTCGCCAACCTGGACATCCCGATGTTCTACTTCACCGGATCAACCCACCTGCTGGAAGTGCCCTACTACCAGCGGCAGGGGACGCTCGAGCTACTCGCCTACGACAAGTACAACGACATGCAGTTGACGCAGGAACAGGCCCGGCCGCCGCTGCCGACGGCCCCGCATCTGTCGATGTTCCACGCGAACCACTGGGACCTCTCCTACGACACCTTCCCGTGGTACACGACTCTCGGGTCGACGAAGCTCAAGGACCCGTTTGCCCGGGAGCCGGCGATGGCCGCGATCCTGCTAATGATGTCCGAACTGGGTCTGATGAATTGAGTTCCGAGCCCAGCGCGCACCCCACCCGGCCGCGGTTGGCGACCCGCCGATGGTCGGCGACGGGTGCCGTTGTGGGTTCACTGTTCTGGATTGTGACCTGGTTGCCCTCACTGCTACCGCTGGGCAGCGTTCTGCAGGGTGTCGCGCTGGGAACGACCGCGGCGATCGGCTATGGATTGGGGGCGGCGGGTTCGGCCATCGGCCATCGGATCGTGAACAGACGCCCGACACCGGCTGCGACCACCGCGTCCAACCGTCCGCCGGTGCGGGTGTGGGTGGCCGTCGTCGCGGTTGTGGTGGCTCTGGTGGCCGGTCTGCCGATGTCCAGCGCCCTGGCTGAGCAAGCACAGCAGTTGACCGCGCCAAGTCTGGCGCCAGCGTGGTGGCTGAGCAGCCTGATCGGGCTGGCGGTGGTTGCGTTGCTGATCGCGATCGGCCGGGGCTGCCGCGGGCTGTCGCGATGGTTGGCCCGAAAGCTGTGGCGACGCACCGGCGCAGCTGCCCCCGCCCTCGGCGCAGTGACCGTGCTGGCCGCCGGGGTACTGCTGGTGGTGATCGCGGTGGAAGCCATGGGGCTGGCGTTCGACAAGATCGACACCGGCGAGGCCGGTCAGACGGCCCCAACCTCCACAACGCGATCAGGTGGTCCAGGGTCATTGATCAGCTGGTCGAGTCTGGGCCACGAAGGTCGCAAATTCGTCACCGGAGGTGCCACCCAGACCACGATCCGCACCTTCGCGGGACTGGACTCGGCGCCCACCCCGGAGGCCCGCGCCGACCTGGCGATGGCCGACCTGCTCCGCGCCGGCGGCGCCGGCAAGACCACGTGGGTCGTCATCTCCACCACCGGAAACGGGCAGATCGACCCGGTGGCGGCCGCTGCCGCGGAGACGGCCGCCGGCGGCGACGTTGCGCTGGTGGCCATCCAGTACTCGACCCTGCCGAGTTGGCTGTCGTTCCTGACCGACAAGGCCGCGGCCGGCGAAGCAGGCACCGCACTGCTCACCGCGGCGAACCAGGCCCGCGCGGCACTGCCGGCATCGTCGCGGCCGCGGATCATCCTGTACGGCGAGAGCCTCGGGGCCAACGGCTCGACGGAGGCGTTCAAGGGCATGACCCCGGAGCAGGTGATCCAACAGGTGGACGGCGCCCTCTGGGTCGGACCACCAGCGTCAGCCCAACCCGTCACCGGCTGGACCGACGCTGGGACTCCCCCGCGGTGGCAGCCGATCGTCGGCGGCGGGGCGGTCGTTCGCTACGCGGCGACCGCTGGAGCGGCAGCAGCGCCGCCAGGAGACCTCCCCTGGGGTCCAAAGAAGATCCTGGTGTTGGCCAATCCGACCGACCCGGTGGTGTGGTTCGACGGCAGCTTGTTCCTCAGCCGCCCCGACTGGCTCGACGAGCCACGTGGTCCGGGAGTGGCGGCCGGGACCGTCTGGACACCCTTGCTGTTCTACCTGGCAGTGGCGTTCGATCTGCCTCCCGCTGGCGGGATGCCACCCGGGGTGGGCCACGACTACAGCGAGGCCCTACCCGCGGCATGGCGACAGGTGCTGGGGTAGCCGGGTGCGCCAGCCCTCCGCCACCGGCCGTATCTCATGCCCGGACCTCCTCGGCCCAGCCCCGGTACTGTGACCTAGGGAGGAGCTGAAGATGGGAACATCCGATGTGAGTGGACCCGCACTCGCTGACTTCGAGCAGGCCCTGCTGTCAATCGATCAGGCGGCTGCCGCCCGACTCCTGCTGACGACCTATCGAGACAGCGGTCCAGTCGCGGCCTTCAATGACCTCGTGATCCCCGCGCTGGTGCGAATCGGGTCCGGCTGGGAGGCGGGCGAGGTAGCCCTTGCCCAGGTGTATATGAGTGGCAAGTTGTGTCAGCAACTGATCGGGGACCTCCCCACACCCGCGATCGCCCCTCGCACCGATCAGCCGACGATGGCGATCGCCATTCTCGAGGACTCGCACGTGCTCGGGAAACAGATCGTCGTCCAGATGTTGCTGTCGGCGGGCTACTCGGTCACCGACTGGGGTGCCCGCATTTCCGTTGCCGAGGTGATCGACCGCGTTGCCCGGGAGCAGATCGAGGTGCTGTTCCTCTCGGTGCTGATGCTGCGCTCGGCATTGTTGGTGAGCCAGGTGCGGCAGGGTTTGTCGCAACTCGACCTGCACCCTTTGATCGTCGTCGGCGGGGCGCCATTTCGGTTTGATCCGGACCTGGCGCAGGAAGTCGGCGCGGACTACGTCGGACGATCCGCCTCGGACGTGCTACCGATACTGGCCACTATCGAGGCCTCCCGATGACAGGACTCCGGCGATGACGGCAACCCCCGAGATGACCTCGGCCGAGCGGGTTCTTGCGACGCTGTCTGGCCGCGAGCCCGACCGAGTGCCGTACTTCCTGCCGGTGACGATGCACGGTGCGCTGGAAGTCGGCGTGCCGCTGGACAAGTACTACCAATCCGCGCGGCTGATGGCCGAGGGTCAGTTGCGGTTGCGGGCGAAGTACCGGGACGACATTGTCTACCCGTTCGCCTACGGCGCGATCGAGGTCGAAGCGTTCGGCGGGGAGGTCGAGTTCTTTGCCGACGGTCCACCCAATTCGGTCGGACCGCTGCTGTCGGACCCCAACCAAATCACCAATCTGAACCCACCAGTGGTCGCCGACTCTGAGCCGCTTCGACGGGTTCTTGACACGATCGAGACCCTGTCGGCTGCGATTGTCGGCGAAGCGTTGATCGTCGGCGTGATCATGTCTCCGTTCTCGCTGCCGATCATGCAACTCGGCTTCGAGCAGTACCTCAACCTGCTCTACGAACAGCCCGATTTGGCACGTCGGCTACACGCCGTCAACGAGTCATTCGCGGTGGCCTGGGCGAATGCCCAGTTGGCGGCTGGCGCGAACGCCATCGGCTACTTCGACCCGATCAGCTCGCCCACCGTGCTCTCTGCTGAGTTGTTCACCGAGTACGGGTTGCCGATGATGCGGCGGGTGATGTCCGCCGTCAGCGGTCCCTGCGCCGCCCTGCTCGCCTCCGGCCTGTCAGAGCCGCTGATTGACGACTTGGCGACCACTGGGGCGGTCATCGTCGGGGCCAGCAGCGACGAGGACCTGGCGCAGGTGAAGGCTACTGCGGCCGGCCGGATCACCGTGATGGGAAATCTGAACGGCATCGAAATGCGCCGCTGGACCCCGGTCGAGGCCCGCGAGGAAACGCGCCGAGCGATCGCAGCCGGCGCGCCCGGCGGCGGCTTCATCCTGTCCGACACCCACGGCGAAATCCCGATCCAGGTGCCCGAAGACGTCCTACTCGCCATTTCCGACGCCGTCCGCGAATTCGGCAACTACCCGATCGACCCCGCCGCGGGTGCGCGATGACCGCCGAGCGCGGCCGGGCAGCACCGGCACCCGCAGAGGTGCAACGGCTACGCCAGAAACTCGCCGAATACGCGATGATCGTCGACCTGTTGACAGACCTGCCCAGGTCCCGCACCCAGTCGGAGGCGATCGACGCACTGCTGGATCTCGCGCAGGAGCTGTGCGCCCCGACAGCCCTCGGTTTCGTACCAGCCGCGGCGGGCGGCGGTGGCGCCTCGGTCGTCCGGCCAGCCTCGGAGGCCGCCGTTGCGGACGTTGAAGCCACCGCGGCCACCCTCGGCGAAACACAGCGGTGGATCCGGCTTGGATCGAACTTCGCCATTGCGGTGACGGCCGGCGACCAGCGGTGTGGGGTGCTGGCGGTAGTGGACGTTGTCGTCCCACAGGACATCGAGGAGTACAGCCAGCTCCTGCTGACGATGGCCGGCCCGCTCGCATTAGTGATGGTCAACGCGGAGTCCCGGTTGGCGCTGGAGGCGAGCGAGTCGAACTACCGGCTGCTCGCAGAGAATGCCACCGACATCGTCTGGCGGCTCGACGCCGATTCCACCATGGTGTGGGTCTCCCCCTCATTGGAGTCGGTGCTGGGATGGCGCCCCGAGCAATTGCTGGGCACGAAGCCGCGGGAGTTGACCCACCCCGACGATCAGGAGGTCCTCACCGCTCGACGAGCTGAGCTGTTCGCCGGTGGGATGATCCCCGACTCAGATCTCAGGATCAGGGCTGCTGATGGAAGTTACCGTTGGATGTCCGTGCAGGTCCGTCCTACCCACCCTGACGACGACGCCGACTCGGTCGATGGCGTGATCGTCGGCCTGCGCGACATCCACGACCAGATGCTGGCGCGGGAGGCGTTGGAGCGCAGCGAGAACCTGTTCCGAGTCGCGATGGACGGGGCGCCGCAGGGGATGGCCGTGGTCGGCCTGGACCTGAGGTTCCTACAGGTGAACAAAGCCCTGGCAGCGATGCTCGGCCGGGACGAGGCGTGGCTACTGAGTCATACGCTGCGGGAGGTCATCTCACCCGAAGATCTGGACGCCGACCTCGCCGGAAACAATGAGTTGTTCACCGGAAATGCCCAACGGATCGTCCGGGAGGGTCGGTGGCTCCGCGCCGACGGATCAACTCTGTGGGTGGTGCATTCAACCGGCCTGCTGCGCGATGAGAACGATGTGCCGTTGTTCCACGTGTCCCACATCCAGGACAACACCGTGGCTCATGAGCGCAATGCCGCGTTGGCCTACCAGGCCAGCCACGATCCGCTCACCGGCCTGGTGAACCGTGATCAACTCCAACAGCGCATCACCGAATCCCTCCAGTTTCGTCCACGGCGACCTGGCTCGACCGGAGTGCTCTACTGCGACATCGACCACTTCAAGGCCATCAACGACGGTCGCGGACATGCAGCAGGTGACGAGGTGTTGCAGATCGTCGCGCAGCGGATGGCTTCGGTGTTGCGATCCGGCGACACTGTCGCTCGAATTGGTGGCGACGAGTTCGTCGCGGTCCTCGCCCAGGTCTACGATCTGGCCTCGGCCGCGGCCGTCGCCGAGAAGGTGCGCGCCGCTGTCAGCCAACCGCTCACGTTGGCGGACGGGGCAGTGATCGAAATCGCCATGAGCATCGGTGCCGCGCTGGCGTCCCCGGAAATTGACGCGCACAGGCTGCTGCGTAACGCGGACGCCGCCCTCTATGCAGCCAAGAACGCCGGACGCAACCAGGTCAGGGTGTTCGAACATGGCACCGAGGCGGGGCTGACCCGCCAGGTGCTCGCTGACAACGCCAAGGCAGCGGAGGCGAATCTCGAACTCCACCGGGCGATGTGGGACATGTCCGTCGAGATGCTGGCAGTGGCCAACGCCGAGGGGATGTTGACCTCGGTAAGCGCCGGTTGGCAGCGGATCCTCGGGTATCCACCGGAGGAGCTGACCTCGCGTCCCTACCTAGATTTCGTCCACCCCGACGATCTCGCCGCCACCATCGAGGCAGCCCAGGCGCTGGCCGAACCCGGACACGAAGTGGTCAGTTTCGAGAATCGCTATCGCACCAGTTCGGGCGACTACCGCTGGCTTTCCTGGAGCGGGCAGACATCCGAGGACTCTCAACAGGTCTACTGCGTCGTCCGCGATGTAACTGAGCAGGTGGCCGCTCGACAGGAGTTGGAACGCAGCAACGCCGCCCTCCTACAGGCGCAGCGGATCGCGAAGATCGGCCACTGGACGCTGGATCTGGCGACCGATCACGTCACTTGGTCGGACGAACTATTCCGGATGCAGGGGTTGGACCCTGGACTCGCCCCGCCGGACTATTCCAAACAAAGTCGACTCTTCACCGCCGAAAGTTGGCAGCGGTTGAGCGAGGCGCTGCCGATCACGCAGCAGACCGGGATCCCGTACGAACTTGAGTTGGAGATGGTGCGACCCGATGGATCTCACGGGTGGATGTTGGCCCGCGGTGAGGTGGTGCGCGACGCCGGCGGGGAGGTGACCGGGTTGCAGGGCGTGTCGATGGACGTGTCGGAGCGGCGAAAGGCGACTGCGCACCTGGTGGCCGCCGAACGGCGTCTCCGGATCCTCGCGGACAACACCACCGATATCGTTTGGGAACGCGATGCCGACGGGCTTCTGATGTGGGTGTCGGAATCCGTGGAGGCAATTCTTGGCTGGACTCCTGCGGAATTACTCGGGACGCGTGCGCTGGACACTGTCCCACCCG
>JAUPKM010000191.1 GCA_030837445.1 Actinomycetota bacterium | reverse complement strand
TGATCCGTGTTGAGTACCTGCGCCAGACCCACCACAGACATCGCCAGCAGGTACGCACGCACCTGCAACCGGCCCGCGGCCCGGGCCACCCAGATCACCACCAGTACGACAAGCAGCGCAAGCGCGAGCCGCCATGACGCGAAGACGTGCCAGTCGCGGACGGTCGCCACTGCCAGCCCCACCAGCCACACCCCGGCCACAATCAACGCTGTCGTGCGCAGGGCCCGCTCAGCGTGCTGTTGGGCCGGGCCAGTGCGGGTGAAGTCCTGGGACCACTTTGTGGCCCGGTCAGCGGACACCTGGCTCCGGCGGCTGTTCGTCGATACTGAGCAGGCCGTCGCGAAGCGCTTCGCGGTAGAGCCCACTCTTGCTGCGGGCATCCCGACCGATGGCGTCATACTTTGCGCGCACCCGCTTCAGGTATCCAGCAGCGGTATCCACTGAGATGTGCATCTTCTCCGCGACGGCGGGAAGCGGCATCCCTGCGGCATAGTCGCGGACAAGCCGAAGTTCCTGCGACGACAGCTGCGGACGCTGTGGCCCCGATTCGGCCAGCAGGATCCGCGCGACAGTGGGCGATGTCCAGGTTTCTCCTGCTACGACGGCACGGATACCTGCGAGCAGCGACTCCGTCGAGTCCCGCTTAGCGCAGATCCCCGCCGAGCCGGCGGCCAGCATCGCGCGACCGAGGGCAGGGTCAGTGAGTGCCGACATCACAATCACGTCACAGTCGCCACGCTTCAGGATCGCCTCGACGTCACCCGGTGTGGCAATTCGACCGCCCAGGTCAAGGTCCAGCAGGACCACGCGTGGCGGCGGATCGATGAGCAGTGCCTCATCCGGCGACTGGCCAGCAAACACGACAGTCATGTCCGGCTGTTCACTGATCGTGCGCACTACCCCTTCGCGAACCAGTAGATGGTCATCCACCACAGCGACAGTTATCACCGGTCACCTCCCACTCGGATCACGCTAGCGGCGCCGGAGCGGTTGTGCGTGCCGGAATCGGTGGCTGGGCCCCGGCCGCCGGCGCACTGGTACCCGCGTCCCCCGACGACCCGACCGCCGCATGGTTTCCCCGCGCCTCGCAGACCCAACGCGTTCCATTGTGCGTTGAGTGCGAAATGTCCACCTTGAGTGCACAGGCCCAGAGAATCAGAGCCTGACACTCGACCTACCAGTCGGCCGTGCTCAGCCTGCGCCGGCCACCGCCGCCACCGGCTCCCCGTCACCAGCCGAACCGCCTGGCTTGCCATGGGGGAGATTCCGGGTCGAGGACAGCGACAGCAACACCAGCAGTCCGGCGGCGAGCAATCCGGCCTTGAGAGCTTTCACTTGGGCCTGCTGGTAGTCATCGATGATGGCGTCGGTCGTGGGTTGATCCAGTCCCGCCTGGTCGGCCGCAGTCTCCAACTGGTCGACGGAAACGAAATCGATGCCGGTGCCGGCCGCGACGCCGAGCTGGGTCGATACCTCCGCGCTGATCCGTGGGTCGGAAGTCACATTGGAGACGAATACGCTCGTCAACCCGGTGAGCACGATGGCACCTATCAGTGCCACACCCAATGACGACCCCAACTGCTGTCCGGTGTACTGCAGACCGCCCGCCTCGCCGCGGCCTGAGGCGTCCACCGAAGACTGGACCACGTTGCCCAACTGGGACGCGATCAGTCCCATCCCGATACCCAACAAACCCATCGCCCAGGCAAAGGACGACTCGTTGAGCGTGGGCTGGATCGTCGCCAGCAGAACGAAGATGGCAAGCACACTGAAGATCAACCCGGCCCGCACAATGGACCGCACGGGATAGCGCGAGGAGAGTCGCGACCCAACCGCCGACGCCAGGAACATCGCGATGGACACCGGCAGCATCTTGAGGCCTGTCTGCAGCGCATCAAGTCCCAGCACCATCTGCAGATACAGCGGAACCACGAAGAACACGCCCATGAGGATCAGATTCTGGGTGAACAGACCGACGAGGCCCGCGCGCAGCGGGAGCACCTTGAGCAGATCGAGGTGGACCAGCGGGTCGGACCCCGAGACCTCACGATGACGCTGCCACGCGACGAACGCCCAGATGAGCATCGCACCGCCAGCGATGACGAAGATCGTCAACGAGAAGCCGAACGGCTCGATCGGGGAATTCTTGGGTTGCACCCACCCCCAGGTACTGGACTGCAAGGTGCCCAGCACGATGGCACCGAGACCCACGGCGGAAAGTGCCGAACCGACGAAGTCGAGCTTCGGCGGCCGACCGCTGCGCTTGGCATCGGCGAGCAGCCGCGACATCGCCAACACGATCAGAACCAGCGCCACCTCCCCGACGAAGACAATGCGCCAGCTGAGCACGCTCGTCGCCCAGCCACCAAGGATCGGTCCGATCGCGATACCCGCGCCCGCCACACCGCCGATCACCGCGTATGCGGCCTTGCGTTCCTTCCCCTCGAAGTTCCCTGCGATCAGGGCGGCAAGGGCAGGCAGCACCAAGGCGGCACCTAGGCCCTCCATCACCGACCAGCCCAGCGCCAACACCCCCACAGTGGGGGCCACTGCGGTGACGGCCGAACCGCACGCATAGATCACCAGCCCGATCACGAACGCGCGCCGACGACCGATCTTGTCCCCGATCTTGGCACCGGTGAGCATGAACATGGCCATCACCAGGCAGTACAGGGTGATGACCCCCTGAATCGTCGTGACAGTCGTGTCGAAGTCGGCCACCAACGCGCTTATCGACACGTTCATCACCGACTGGTCCAGCACCATCACGAACTGCGCGATAGCCAGGGCGACTAGCGGACCCCAACGTTTCACCTGCACCACACCCCTCACTCACGGACCAGGCCCGAGCCTCGCACCTCAGTTAGACACGAAGTTACCAAATGGTCGCGGTCTGCGGCGTTGAAGAAGACGATCCCGCTACCCCTCAGATTGAACAGAATCGGTCAGGATGGCGCGCATCGCGGCCGCCATCTGCTCGGCGGGCAGGCCCTCAGGAAGGTCCACGGCCTTGCGGAACCGCTGCTCCATGATGATCCACCCCAGCGGAAGCGCCGCCAGAAAGGTGGCCAGAGCGGCCGCCTCTCGACTCACCGACGGCGAGCCGTCAGCAGCGATCACAGCGCGCATCGCATCCAGCGACAGCGGCCATTCGACCATTGCATCGGGGTTGGTCAGCACCTCCAGCGCAAGCAGACGGACCACCCCACGAAGCCCGTACAGCTCCGCCAGCAGGGACTCGAATCCCGCCGCCAGATCACCCAAGCTGGCGGGAATCAGCGCGGCGAACTCCTGGGAGGCGCGGGCCACCGCCAACTGGTGGAGTTGCTCCTTCGAATCCACGTACCGGTAGATATCGGCGTGCGAGATTCCAGCCTCCCGGGCAATGTCGCGAATGCTAATGGTGGCCATCGGCTGGTCGGTCATCAGTCGGACCGCGGCCGAAACCAACCTGTCGCGATTGGCCGTATTCCGGGCGCCTTCGGAAATCCGAATTGCGCTGCGGTCCTGCCACGACAGAATGTCCCCCGCGCGCCACCGTTGGGGCCGCTCGTTGACACCCGTCACCGGACGTGGGAAATCGGGGTACCGCCGGCGATAGGTGGCCACGCTGTTCCGGTGCGAAAGGCCCAGCATCGGAGCCACTCCGGCCGCGTCGATCAGCGCGTCAGGATCGAAAGTGGCCACGGCCGAAGTCTAGTCGCGAGCCCGTCAGTTCAGAGGCCGATGAAGATCGCCTTCGGACCCACCGCCGAAGTCGCCGAACCGGTGGCAGGCGCCGCGAGCCGCCAGGCCCAACGACCCTTCCGCATCGGCAAGGCGAATTTCGCCCGGCCAGTGGCATCTGTGGTCTTCACGGATTGGGTGGCCCACGCGCGGGCCCGGGTGTTGAAGTACTGCAGGCGCAACTGCCGCTGATTGCCCGGTGTGACCCGAAGCGTCATCACTCGGGCGCTACCGGTGCGCCCGGAATATGACGGGTACTTCCAGGGAGTGACCTGGCTGGTTGCCTTCCCACC
>JAUPKM010000024.1 GCA_030837445.1 Actinomycetota bacterium | reverse complement strand
TCAAGCACTTCCCGATGTTCCAGGGCCTCGGGCCACCCTTCGCCATCTCGTGAATAGTCCACGTGCAGAACTGAGACCTGTTTTCACTTGGAGGCGGCATTCGCGGGTGTAGCGAACGCCGGGCATGAAAACGGCCCCCGGAGTGATCTCCGAGGTCCGTCTTACCTGGTAGCGGGGACAGAAATTGAACCTGCTTCGGGGGAAACCGTGACCAAACGTCGACGTGTTGGTCGTCCGCGGGGACCGGAAGGTGCTCGGAGAGCCACCGCTCGGTCAACCCGCGCACCCAAGGTGTCCCGGGCGATGATCAGCGCTACGCCACCGCCGCGCGCGAAGCAATGAAGATCTCCATCGGCATCGGCCGGCGCAGCCGCCAGGTGACCGCCATCGGCCGACTGCCTTCGTGCTTAACGTAGTCGCCCGGGCCGAGGAACACGTACGGCGAGGCGCCCAGGGCGTTGGTCTTGGCTTCCCGCACGAACAGCAGGACGTTGGTGCCCGCACGCCGATGGTTGATGTAGCGCTGGCCGGTCGGCGACGCGGCGTTGGTGGTCGACTGCGACTCCCAATGGAACAGCTCCGGGCTGACCGCGAAGTCGCGGTACATCGTCGTCGGCGAGTAGTCGGTGTCGGTCTTCTTCAGGGTGATCAGCAAGACGTCGGTGTTGATATCCGGACACCACGCGACACCTTCGCGCATGGTGCTCGGCGTCCGGGTCCCGGAGGTCCAACCGACGGCGGCCAGGATCTCCTCCCGCGAGTAGCTGGCGTGCACCGCTAGGGGCACCTGCGCGAGGTCGGCGACCAGATCACCCAGCGGGGTGGTCGGCCGGTGGGCGGCGTTGAACCCGATGTCGATCACCTGGCGCAGCTCGTCGAACACCGGCTGATCGCGCAGTTCCCACAGCGCATCAGCAGCCGTGTCATATCCCCCGCCGTCGGGGAACAGCGAGTAGAAGAGCATGTCGGCCAGCCGTGCCTCCACCGGGCTGCCGGCTTCGGCAGCCGAGCGCAGGATGCGCACGTATTCGTCGCGGCGGACCCTGTCATCGACATGGGCGACGGCGCGGACCCGTTTGACCAGATCACTCTCGCGGTGGCCGGCGGGCGCTTGCAGCCGTCCGGCGTCGCGGCACAGCGTGGTCCACGACTTGTCCTTGCGCAGAATGTCATCCAGTTCCCGGCCCGACTCGTCGAGGAAGGACGCCAAGTCGGTGTTGGGGTGGGAACGCACCTCCGAAACCAGAGCGTTCCACCGCGGTGTGAGCTGCTGGCGGATGTTGGCCAGAACCACTTCGCGCGCAACAGCATCCAGCACGATTTGGCTGCCGGAGGGCAGGAACGGAAAGCCGTGCTCGACTTGGCGGGTGAGTTCCTTGCGGCTCAGGCCGGTGAGCGCCCGGAAGCGTTGGTCGAAGCGGAACTCTTTGCGTTGGTGGCCGACGAAGTCCAGCGCGGTCAGCACCGTTTTGCCGGGCGCGGAGCGCAACCCGCGGCCCAGCTGTTGCAGAAAGACGGTTGCGCTCTCGGTCGGCCGGAGGAACAGCACGGTGTCGACGTTGGGAATGTCGAGGCCTTCGTTGAACAGATCGACGGCGAAGATGACGTTGAGTTCCCGATCTCGCAAGTGCGACAGCGCTTCACGACGTTCCGCCGCTGAGGTTTCCGCGGAGACCGCGCGGGCGGGGATGCCGGCGTGGTTGAACCGCTCGGCCATGTAGCGGGCATGCTCGACGCTCACGCAGAATCCCAAGGCGCGCATGGCGCGAACGTCATCGACCTTGTCGCCGAGCTCTTTGAGGATGATCCGGGTGCGGGCATCGTTGCCCGTGTACACCGCGCTCAGCGCCGCGACGTCATAGCCGCCGCGTTTCCAGGCGATCGTGTCGATCTCGGTCGGGTCATAGATGCCGAAGTAGTGGAACGGGCACAGCAACTGTTGATCGAGGGCATCCCACAGCCGCAGCTCCACGGCCACCCGGCCGCCGAAGAACTCCCGCACGTCGACGCCATCCGCGCGTTCCGGGGTGGCCGTAAGTCCCAGCAGTTCGATCGGTGCGACGTGGTCGAGCAGCCGACGGTAGGACCTCGCCTCGGCGTGATGGAATTCGTCGACGACGACCACATCGAAGTGATCCCGGGCAATCCCACTCAGTCGCGCTTCGGAGAGCGATTGGATGCTGGCGAAGACGTGCCGCCAGCGGGTCGGCTGTTCACCGTCGACCAGCAGTTCCCCGAACGTCGACTCGGTGAGCACCTCCTGGTACATCCGGCGGGCCTGGGCCAGGATCTCCTTGCGGTGGGCGACGAAGAGCAGACTCAGGTCGCGGCCATGGGCCTGCCGCAGCCGGCGGTAGTCCAACGCGGCGACGACGGTCTTGCCGGTTCCGGTGGCGGCGACGATGAGATTTCGGTGCCGGTCATGGAGTTGACGCTCGGCGTCGAGCTGTTCCAGCATCTCGGCTTGGTAGGGCTTGGGTTGCACTTCCAGGCCGGACAGGGTGACGACGACGCGTTCGCTGGTCTTCTTCCCGGCGGCGACGTCCAGGGCCTCGCGGAGTTTGTCGCCGTCTTCGGCGGGCCGGTAAGGCTCGAATTCACGGCTCTCCCAATAGGAGTCGAACGTCGCCCGGAATTTGTCCAGCAGGTGCGGGGTGGACACCGCGGAGAGTCGGACGTTCCATTCCAGGCCGTCGACCAGCGCGGCATGGGAGAGGTTGCTTGAGCCGACGTAGGCGGTGTTGAAAAGCCGGTGTTGCGGCCCAGCATCCAGGCTTTGGCGTGCAGCCGGGTGCGGTTGATCTCGTAGTTGATGCGGACTTCGGCGCCGTAGGCGTTGACGAGGGCGTCGAGCGCGCGGGCATCGGTGGCACCGAGATAAGTGGTGGTGATGACCCGCAGCTTGACATTGCGGCGCTTCAGCTCGGAGAGTTCGTCTTCAAGCAGCCGCACCCCCTGCTACTTGACGAACGCGCACAGCAGATCCACCTGATCCGCACTCGCCAACTCGGCGCGTAGTTCGGCGGCCAGGGTGGGCTCGTCGCGGGCGTTGGTCATCAGCGCGGTGTCGGAGAACGGGGTGGCCGG
>JAUPKM010000023.1 GCA_030837445.1 Actinomycetota bacterium | reverse complement strand
GTGGTGGCAGCATCGCCGGTTGTCCCCAACACGCCGTCGGTCAGCCCGGACGGCACTACCGCCCTTATTCAGGTACAGCCGGCAACAGGTCCACAGGATGCGGCGACCAGCGAGTTGCTGGCAACTCTGCGAAACGATGTCATTCCACAGGCAACCTCCGGCACCGGCGTGCATGCCTATGTCGGCGGCGCCACGGCTGTCACCGAGGACTTCTCCTTGGTGCTCTCCGAGGCCTTGCCGATGTTCCTGTTGGTGGTCGTGAGCCTTGGCTTCCTGGCCCTGATGGTGCTGTTCCGGTCGCTACTCATTCCGCTCACCGCGGCCCTCACCTCATTGCTGAGCCTGGGGGCGGCCTTGGGCGCCACCGTGGCCGTCTTCCAATGGGGCAACTTCCGGGAACTCTTCGGTGTGACCGCGACCGGCCCGATCCTGCCCTTCCTGCCCGTGATGCTGTTCGCCATCTTGTTCGGGCTGTCGATGGACTACCAGGTCTTCCTGGTGTCCCGGATGCAGGAAGAGTGGACCCGCACGCAGGACAATCGGCTCTCTGTCCGTCGCGGATTGATCGGCTCAGGTCGGGTCGTGGCGGCGGCGGCGGCGATCATGTTCAGCGTCTTCATCTCCTTCGTGTTCGGCGACGACAACACGATCAAGATGTTCGGACTCTCGTTGGCGATCGCCATTGCGTTGGACGCCTTCATCATCCGGCTCGTCTTCGTGCCCTCCCTGATGACGGTGCTGGGGAAGGCCAACTGGTATCTGCCCAAGTGGCTCAGCAATATCCTGCCGGCCGTCCACATCGAGTCCGATGAGGAGGCCGCCGAGATCGTCGACCCACTGGCAGACAGCGAGACCGCTGGCGCGGGGGCACGGTAGTTCCGCCGAGGCAGCCGGAGGACACCCGCGCGCTGGGATGGGAAGCCGAGTCGGCGAGTGGCCTTGGCGCCGCTGACTCAGGGGGCGTCGGTCGCGTCGGATGCTTCGGGTGCGTCGGGCGCGTCGGATGCTTCGGCTGCGTCGGGCGGGCACCGCAGGTCCGCCAGTCGGGCCATCCGTTCGGCTAGGCCGGCCTCTGCACCTCGCGGGCCAGGGGTGTAGTAGCGGCGATCGGTCAGCACGTCGGGCGCATATTGCTGGGGCGCGACCCCGGTGGGCTCGTCATGCGGATACAGGTAGCCGGATCCGTGGCCCCACGCTTTCGCCCCGGGGTAGCTACCGTCGCGCAGGTGCGCCGGCACACTACCCGTGCGGCCGGACCGAACATCCTCCTGCGCGAGGTTCATCGCCCGGTAGACAGCGTTTGATTTCGGGGCAAGCGACAAATGCACAACCGCCTGCGCCAACGTCAGCCGCGCCTCCGGCAATCCGATCACGGACACGGCCTGCATCGCTGCGCTGGCTATCAGTAGCGCCGTCGGATCAGCCATCCCAATGTCTTCACTGGCCAGGATCATCAGCCGCCGCGCGATGAACCGTGGATCCTCACCGGCTTCGACCATTCGAGCCAGGTAGCCAAGGGCGGCGTCGACGTCTGACCCGCGCACGCTCTTGATCAACGCACTCGTGACATCGTAGTGCTGGTCGCCGTCCCGGTCGTAGGCGACAGTGGCGGCTTGGACCGCGCGCTGAACATCGTCGGCGTCAATCAGTCGGTTGGTGGCCGCCCCCGCCGCCGCTTCCAAGATGGTCAACGCTCGACGCGCATCACCGCCGGCTAACCGCACAATCGCCAACCGCGCTGCTTCGGTCAACTCCCGCGCACCAGACAGCCCGCGCGGGTCGGAGACTGCCCTGCTGAGCAGCAGGTCAACGTCCTCTTCCGAGAGGCTGGCAAGCCGGACCACCAGCGATCTCGACAGCAGGGGCGCGATGACAGAGAACGAGGGATTCTCCGTCGTCGCGGCCACCAGGGTGACCCACCCGTTTTCGACGGCGGGCAGCAACGCGTCCTGCTGGGTCTTGGAGAACCGGTGCACCTCGTCGACAAACAGCACAGTCGACCGACCACTGGCAAGGGCCACCTTCGCAGCTGCGATCACCTCCCTAACATCCTTGACTCCCGCGCTCACGGCGGACAGCTCGACGAACCGACGCCCCGACGCCGACGCGATCAGCGTCGCGATGGTCGTCTTACCTGTGCCGGGGGGACCCCAAAGGATGACCGACGGCGCGGTCGGGTTCGGGTCGACAGCGCCGCTGGTCGCGGCGCCTGTCCCGCCGGAGCTGGCTGCGCTGTCACCTGCCACCAACCTGTGAAGGGGTGATCCGGCGGCCAGAGACTCCTGTTGGCCCAGCACCTCCGTCAGGGTCCGCGGCCGCATCCGAGCCGCCAGCGGCGCACCCGGTCGGCCTGGCTCGGCCGCAGCGTCAAACAAGGTTTCGGCCATTGCCCCAGGTTAGTGCTCCGATGACCAGTTCTACCGGCCGCTATGCCTGACCCAAATGCGGACCGGACCTGGACTAGGAACCCGGCCCCACCGAGTCGCCGGCCACAGCCGGCACCCCTTCGGAGCCGGAACCCGCGGTGGCCGAAGGCGCGGACCCACCGGCCGACTTGTTCTTCTCCGCCCGCGCAATGGTCCACTCCGCAATCAGATTCGCCGCCCCCAGCACCCCCAACAGCGCGACTACCACGGTCGGCGACTGGTTGATCAGGGTGACCACGAAGACGCCGAGCCCCATCAGCAGCGCCACGCGACGGCGAGGTGCGCGTCGGCGTTCGATGTCCTCGTACCACTTGGGTTGGATGGCCGCCACCATTCGACTGGCTTCCTGGATCGAGGCGCCAGCCGTAACAGTCGAGATGATCGCGACCAGCCCGCAGAACACGGCGTTGAAGGCCACCGGCGTGAACACCGGGAAGATGTTGATCACCAGGCTTGGCAGTTGGAAGGCACCGCCATAGAGCGCGGCCATCCCGATCAGCACCAGCAACGTGATGACCGAAAGCACAACACCGGCGACCACCGCCGACCGCCGGTTCCCGTGCGACGCCTCCCTCAGCACCGGCAGGCCAGCACCGATCAACACGACCGCAATCGCGTAGACAATCGCCCCCACAGGTGACACCGAAGGCACCGGCACCTGCGGCGCAGTCAACCCGCTCGGATCCCCCAGCGCGATACCGATCCCGAACATGCCGACGCCGCCGACGATCAGCAACGTCAGAACAAGTCGGCTCAGGCCTACCGCTCCTCGGCCCCCGATCCCGAACGCGACCGCCGCCAAAACCAGCACCAACTTGAGGACGATGCCGTTCAAGAACGAGAAGGCGCTGATCAGGTGACTGGCCCACACGATCACAATCGCGGCCATTCCGAGTGCAATCAGCCCGCTGAAGGCCAGACTCAGACCGGCCGAGGCAGGCCGCAGGTGATGTTCGCTGACGGCCGGGCTGACCCCGATAAACGAACCCGCCAGCACTGCGAGGAACACCGACACGACTGCCAGCAGGATCCACACCAACGACGCGCCAATGCTGGCGGCATAGCCCCCCGCGATGATGCCCAGTGGAAGCGCCATCACCACTATCTGTGACGGTTTGGCAAGTCCGTCCGCCGAACGACCAAGCAGACCGACCAGGGCAATGATCGTCGAGACGACGCCGACGACGACAGCGACCTCCATGGCTACAGCCCTCCGCAATTCGATTTGGCCGGCAGACCGGCGAAGCGATCGCTCAGCCAGGCCAGCGCGTCAGGCTGTCCGGTGTAGAGCACTGAGGAGTGCACATCGGATGGATATAGCTGAAGCTTCACGTTGGATCCCTGCAGGCAGAATGTCCGCGCGGCGGCGATGTTGACGGCCGGCACCACCGTGGTGTCCTCCAACCCCTGCTGGATCAGCAGCGGCTGGGTGTACTTCTCGTAGATCGGAAAGTTCTGCTGCGCGACTGCCAGCAGACTGTTCGGAATCTCGGCGCTGACGAAGTCTCCCTTTCGGCCCGCGAATGCCTGCGCGGTGCCCTTCAGGCACTTCTGTTCACCGACTTGGGCCGCCGCGACTCCCTTGGGAGTGAACACATCTGACAACTTCACCTGCCCCGGGTAATTCGCTGCCCAGGAGTTCACCACGTACGAGACGAAGCCGAGGAAGTAGCCGTCGGTCTGGCTGTCCGGGCCGGACTGGATGAACGTCTTGAGTAGCGGCGCCGGCGGGAACAGCGCAGGTGCGACCGCGATCGTTCCCTTGATGCTCAGATCCGGGGCGTACTCCGGAGCCACGTAGGCCGACGACAGTGCCGCATGCCCTCCCTGGCTGTGACCCATCAGGGCAAGCTGGGACTTGTCAAGCGAGCCCGGGTCGAATTGGTAGGCAGCCCGGGCAGCGTTCAGAACGTCATGGGCCTCCCCGTTCATCGAGATGTAGTCCGGCGTGCCGGTGACTTCCAGGTTCGCGTAATCCGTGGCCACGACCGCGTAGCCCGCGCCGATCAGGCCGGACATGAGCTGATCCCAGGTGCCGAAGCCGGTGGACCCGCGCTGGAACGGTGCCATCGAGACTCCGCAACCAGGCGAATTCCCGGTCGTTCCGTGGGCCAGCGACACCAGTGGTCGACCGTTCGGCGCCGCGGCCGGGGTGGTCCTCACCGCGTACATTGCCGACACAACGTTGTTGACTCCGCTGTTCGTCTGCGAGACGTAGAGGATGCGGAAAGCCTTGATACCGGTCGGTGCACCCGCGATGGGTTCGGACTTGATCACCGTCCCCGGTGCCAGGTCGTCGGGCAAGCCGGCTGGCGGAGTGTAGAACGCCGACGGCATTACCTGATCGGTACCGGCAAACTCCGGCAGACTTGTCAGGCTGTGCGGCGCCGAGACCTGCGTCGGCGACGGATTCAACACTGTGAAGGTCAGCCCCAGCGTCGCGATCAGCCCGAGCACGACAACGAGCGCAGCAACGGTGACCCGGTAGTTCGAGGACTGCTTCATCCGATCCCTCCAGCATTGGCGGCCACGCCGCAGCCACACTGCTGGCGAGCGTGCCACAGCGGGCCACCGCATGTCCGGCAAACACAGCAGAGGGTAGGTAACCGGTTGGCGCTGCGGCCGGCCCGGCCACCCGCTTCGGCTGTGACTGCACTCTAGAATCACCACGTGTGACCCGAAAGGACGAGTTGCGCGCCGAGCTCCGCCTGGCCCGCCGCAGTACCCCACCATCAACACCGCCCAGCACCGGCCGTGCAGATCGCGTCGCGCGCGTTGTGCTGTCGCACCCCGACGTCGCGGACCGCCTCGCGGCGAGGCCAGCACCGGCAGTCGCGTTGTACGCGTCCTTGCCATTCGAACCACCGACCGATGTCCTGCGCCGGACCCTCCGGGAGGCCGGCCATCCCGTGCTGCTACCCGTGGCCGACTCGGGCGGGCAGCTCGGATGGGTCATCGACGAGGGTGCCGACGCAACGGCGTGGGGGGTTTCAAGTGCTGATCGCACCGTTGAGACCCCGCTGATAGTTGGCTTCGGCGCCCGGTTGCTGTTGACCGAGCAGGTGGCTGTGCTACTGCTGCCCGCGCTTGCCGCAACCCCCAGCGGCGATCGGCTGGGTCAGGGCGGCGGCTACTACGACCGGTTGCTGTCGGAGTTGCCCGGGGTCGCCAGCGGCGGGCCGCTCAGAGTCTGTCTGGTCGGTGACGACGAACTGCGCGATGTCCTGCCGACGGATGCTCACGACGAGCCCGTCGACATCGTTGTGACCGCGTAACCGTGGCGCCTCATGATGGCTACGCCGCCAGCGGCGGGCTCCCAATCCCCGGCATCCGCGCCGGCTAGACGGTCCTGGTCGGCTCGCCGATCGCGACGTTGACCCGTTGCGGATCCGTGGAGGTCCACTCCTCGCTATGCGGCAGGTCGACGAATCCAGTGGTGAACCAGATTGTGATTCGGTCAGGGCCCAGCCCGCGGCCGTCGAGAAGTCTGACGCGCACGAAGGAACCTCGCTTGATCCGACTGTCCTCCGACGAATCGACGACACCGGTCAGATCCAGAAACATCCGCCGCCCAACCCGATCCCAACTGCCACCTGCCAGCCGAACCGTCATCTTCATGGGTGCGCCAATGACCTCATCCACATGAAACATCCGGCTCCCGTCGACTGGGTTCCCACTCGTGTCAGAGGGAGTCGCGAGCGCGATTGAGCCGGCCCCGCCCGTCTGGGTGCGGATGACACGGTGTCCGTCGGGCAACCCCCGCTGGGTGAACCGGAATCCGAGGGTCCAACGCGGGGCTACCTTCGAACCGCTCCACGGGTGATGCGAGGTGCAGTAGTTCCGGCATTCCTTCCAGTAGCCTCCGGTGATGCGGTTGCCGCTGCGGTACATCAGAATCTTCCCGCACGAGACCGCCTTGTCGGCCGGTTTCCAGCAGCCCCCGAACGTTTGGAAACCTGCCTGCAGCACGCCGCCACTGATGCGACCGTGTCCCGCCCAAGTTCCGACCAGCCGCCAGTAGTACTGCGGGTTGCCGTGCACATCAGGCGCGTCGGACTTGGCAAGGTAGACGTCGTCGAACGTCACCAGCCCGAAGTTCGTCCGCCATTGTCCAAGCCAGGCGCGGGCACCTGGCGGTGCCACCGGTCCCCTCGGGGTGACGCCCGCCGCGCTGCCAACGGGGCTTACCAGAGCAGGTGACGTCACGTCGGGGGCGGCGGTGGAGACAGGCGAGGCGGTGGCGGCAGGGGCGGCCACCACCAGGCTGACACCGGTGGTGACGGCGACCGCGAGGCCGACAAGCGCTCGCAGCCAACGACTGTGCGGCTGAAACATGGCGACTCCCGGAGCTGGGTCGGCGATTCAAGTCCCGAACTCGCGTCGAACCGCGGGCTGGGCCCACGACTCTACCTGCCCGAGTCGGCCACGCCTAGCCTCGTTGTCCGCTGTCACGATGCGAGGAGTGTCGATGACTAGAGTCCTCAGGTGTCCGCCTTCCTCGCCCTGCTGTCCAGCCTCTGCTGGGG
>JAUPKM010000190.1 GCA_030837445.1 Actinomycetota bacterium | reverse complement strand
GGATCGTCCACGTCGGTGATGTTCTGGACGTAGTCGACCTGGTGCCCCGCATCGAGCCAGCAACGCTGGACCAAGTCGAAGGCGATGTAGGTAGCGGCGTGTCCCAGATGCGTGGAGTCGTAAGGCGTGATGCCGCAGACGTAGATGCGGGCCGTCGGGCCGGGCGCGGTGGGCCGCAACTCGCCAGTCGCGGTGTCGAATAGGACCGGATCGGTCCCGCTGCCGGGTAGCGCTGGAATCCCGGGAGATGGCCACGTCTGCACGACAGCAGAGCCTAGTGGCTACCAGAGTGGCCAAGGCACCGCAGGCCACCCCGGTGTGGGTAGCGGGAACCGGCGGCCGGCCAGCAACCGGTCGACCCGGCCGGCGAGCGCCGCCTGCTGGTCGTTGTCCAGCAGGCGGCCCAGCTCGTCGGCCAGCTGCCCTGGGGCTCGTTCCCCCCCGCCGGCTCCGTTGCGCAGCGCCCGCTGCAGCGCCTCCAGGGCGGCCTGCCGGCGAACCCCGATGGCCTGACCCGCGAAGCCCCACAGCACAGTGCGCAATTTGTCTTCCTGGTGGAACGCGACGCCGTGGTCGATGCCCACCATGGCCTCGCCGTCGCCGAGCAGGTGACCCGCTTTCCGGTCTGAGTTGTTGATGACAGCGTCGAACAGAGCGATGTCCCGAAGCCGTTCGGTATCCCGGTGGGCGACCACCACGTCGTGACCGTCGGGTCCGGTCCCGGTGAGCACCGGAAGGAAATCCGGCGGCAGCTCGGCCGGGTCAAATACCCCGACTGCGGCTGTCACGTCTGCATCAACCCATTCCTGCACGGAGCCAGCGCCCGCCGGAGCCTCCTCGCGCCAGACCGTCACCGGAACGATCGGCCAGCCGAGCGCAGCCGCCACCAGGAATGCCGCAACCTCATGGCGGCCCAGCACCTGGTCGGGAAAATCCCAGAGTGGCTTCTCCCCCTGAGCTGGCTTGTAGACGCATAGAGCGGTGCCAGCGCCGGAGGGTTCCGGGTAGCTTCCCTGCAGAACCAGGTTGCTGGCCGACACGACGCGGCCCGTCACCGTCAGTGCGGACTCAAGCAGTGCTGCCTGGCGGGCCCGCCAGGTGACGTCCGGATCGCCGGTCAGCGACGGTAGCCGTTCGCGCGGGGACAGATGTGCCCCTCGGGATCAAGCGGCAAGTGGCAGAAGGGGCAAGGCGGTCGGCCGGCCGCGACCAGTGAAGCTGAACGGGCCGCAAAGGCGCGAGCGGCACCCGGACTGAGCCAGACCCGAAGGCAATCCGGGCCGTCCTCAGTGTCGTCACCGATGTCCGGGATCTCCTCGTCTCCTTCGGTGACCGCATGTATCTCGAGCACCACCCGGCCCTCAGTTGTGTCCCATCCGATGCCGAATGCGCCGACTCGGAAGGCTTCCGTGAGCGGTGTCTCGAGAGGTTCTAGGTCGGCCGGATCGGGTTCCAGTTCGGCGGCTGCGCCGGCCGGGTGGGCCGCTTCGTCGATCAGTTCGACCAGTTTCTCCGCGAGCAGTGCCACTTGCTCCTTCTCCAACACCACGGTCTGGACGTCGGGTCCCTTGCGGGACTGAAGGAAGAAGGTTCGATCCCCCGGGAGGCCGATGGTGCCAGCGACGAACCGGTCCGGTGATCCGTGGTCGGTGACTGTGCGGGACATGGACGCGACTCTACCGACCCGTGCCGCCGCCGGGGACGGCGTCGTCCTCGGTGAGGTTGTCCGCCGCCTCCGGACCCTCCGCTGGCGACTCCCGCAGGGACTCCAAAGTCCCGCCGAGGTCGTTCAGGTGTTCCACGAACACCCGGTGAGGTGTGTAGCGCACCACCGACAGCGACCCGGGGTCCACGCAGATCCGCTGAAACCCATCCAGGTGCATGCCGAGGGCATCTGCAAGGACAGACTTGATGACGTCGCCGTGGGAGACCACCAACAGGTTGCCACCGCCGGTGGCGTCGATTTCCGCCACGGCAGCGCGGACCGCAGCGACGGACCGGGCCGCCACCTGAGCCATCGATTCGCCGTTGGGGAAGGTGACTCCGGACGGATGCAGTTGCACCGTCGACCACAGTTCGTCCTTGACGAGGTCGGCCAGCGGGCGACCCGACCAGTCGCCGTAGTCGCATTCGATGATGTCCGGGCACTCTCGTACAGTGATATTACGATCGCGCAGTACGGCCGCGGCCGTCTGTTTGGTGCGAACGAGCGGGCTCACCAGCACTAGCGCAATCGGGACGACGGAGAGCCGGTAGCCCAGATCCTGAGCGTCCAGGCGGCCCTGGTCGTCGAGTTCAACCTCCTGCCGCCCGGCCAGGATGCCCTCGGCGTTGGCGGTCGTCCGGCCGTGCCTTACCAGAATCACTCGCGTCATAGTCACAGCCTAGGCCGAATCGTGACCACGGCAGGTCGAGAAGGGGTTGAATGGACCCGTGATCAGGGGCATGGGCTACTACGTCAAGGGAAAGGCGATCGAGACCGGGATTCCGCTGCGAGGTCACATCCCGGATGACCCGGTGGTCCTGGCAACCCTGGCGGAGCTGGAACTGCGTGCGTCCGCGGAGCCGTTCGCATTTATCTGGCTGGGTCTGCTGCAGCCGTCCAAGCTGGAAATGGCGCAGGTGGGCGAGGTCTTCGGGTTGGACCACCTGCTGATGGAGGATTCACTCAACCCGCACCAGCGCGCGAAAATGGACATCCGACCAGATCACTTGATGGTTGTATTCAAGGTGATCAGTTACATCGAGGAGACGTCCGCGGTCGAGACCGGACAGATAACAGCGTTCGTCGGACCGCATTCCGTGGTCACCGTGAGATTGGGACCGGTGGGAGATCTCGGAGATATCCGCGCCGGGTTGGAGGCTCGACCTGACCTGATGCGCCATGGTCCGCAGGCGGTCGTCTACGCCCTCTTCGACGGCATCGTGGATGGCTACCTGGAGGTCACCGACGAGTTGACCCAGGACATCGAACAACTCGAGGAGCAGGTGTTCAGCCCGACACCGACCGATCCGGGCATTGCCTACCGACTGAAACGGGAGAACCTCGAGTTGCGCCGAGCAGCGGCCCCGCTGGTGGGAATCGCCGACAAACTGGCCGACTTCGCCCAGGGCTCGGCCGCGGAGGAATTCCGGCCGCTGTTCGACGACGTCAACGACCACCTGCTTCGGGTGCGCGACAACTCCGACACCAACGACAGCCTGCTGATCTCGCTGCTGATGGCTGCCACCGCTCGCCAGGACCTGCAACAGAACCGGG
>JAUPKM010000189.1 GCA_030837445.1 Actinomycetota bacterium | reverse complement strand
GGGGTCTCCGGTGAGTCACTCCTGGCGGCCGCGATGGCCGTCGGTTCGAACGGTTACGTGACTCAGGGCGCTGACGACGACGACGTTGACTTGCCGACTCGAGTCCTCGACATGAGTAGCGAATTGGTGACGAACCCAGGCTCAGCGGCACTGATGGCAGCGCGGCTGGTGGAGGCCGATCAGTTCGAGGTCACCTCGGCAATCGAGGGCGACGACGACTCCGCCGAGGTGCTCAGGCTGCAGTGGACACCGGACCAACACGTGGTGCTGCATCGTCAGTGGGCACCCTTTGCCCGGGCGGAGAAGACGCGGGCCTCTGCACTGCTGCGACTGGCCGCAGCGATCTCCAGCGCGGAAGGGGACGCCGACGCGCTCGGTTGGGTCGAGCCGCTGCGTGGTGGCGGCACGGTGTGGATCAGGCTGGCTCGCCCCGAGGACGCCGATGCGGTTGCCGAGATGCACGATCGATGTTCAGAGTTGAGCCGGTACCAGCGCTACTTCACGTCGGTCAATGAGTGGCGGGGTGTCCAATTGCGGTGGTTGTCCGGTGGCCACCGCGGCGCGACCCTCGTGGTGATGAACGAGGAAGGTGCAATCATCGGCCTGGGCAACGTCTTCCCCGACACCTCGGACGAGGGCGAAACCGACGATCAGGCCGCCGAGGTGGCGCTGATAGTCGAGGACGCATTCCACGGCCGCGGCGTCGGCAGCCGGCTGCTGCGGCACTTGATCGAACTTGCCGAGCGACTCCGCTTCAGCGAAGTGGTGGCATCTGTGCTCACGGACAATCCGGCCATCCTGCGTCTGCTGGTAGCCACCGGACTCGATTGGCACAAGAGCTTCCATCAGGGGGTGGTCAGCATGCGGGCGCCACTACCCGTCGCCCAGGCGGGACCGCAGTCACCCGGACGCTCGCTGACCGCCGGTTCGCGCCAGAGGGACGAAGACGCCTAGCGCCGGCAGCGGAGCTCTGTTCCAACAGGGCCGCTACACGTGGCGCGTCGCGTGTCGGATGTCAACCTAGCGCCAGTACTCTCGTGAAATGTTCAATGACAACGGATCGTTCATCATCGCCCTGTTCGAGTTCTTCCTCTTCTTCGCCTGGTTCATGTGCCTGTTCTGGATCTTCGGCGATATCTTCCGTAGCCACGACATGGGCGGTTTCGCGAAGACGCTGTGGGTGATCCTGGTGATCGTCGTCCCGTGGTTCGGTGTGCTCATCTACCTGATTGCCCGCGGAAGTGGCATGTCACGCCGCGCGGTCGAGCAACAGAAGGAGATCCAGGCCGCACAGTCGGAATACATCAAGTCAGTAGCTGGCTCGGGCGACTCGGCCGCGGACCAGATCAGCTCGGCGAAGGCCCTGTTGGACGCAGGCACCATCACGCAGGCGGAGTTCGACGCGATGAAGGCGAAAGCGCTCAGCTAGCAGGCCGCGCCCCGAAGCTTCCTCCAACTCGACGTTGACCGTGGCCGCCCGATCGGCCGCGGTCAACGTCGTCTGCACGCTGTTCACCAACCCGAATTGCGAGGAAGGCTGACGAGATGTTCTTTGCGCAGGATGGGCTTGGCGATCCGCCGATTCTGTTCGTCCACGGCTTTGGCTGCGATCTGTCCGACTGGCAGGCCCAATTCGAACGCCTGCGCGCTCGCAACCGACTGGTGGCCTGCGACCTTCGCGGGCATGGCGCAACTCCCGGGCTACCCGCGGACTGCTCGATCGAAACCTACGGCTCGGACGTGGCACTACTGCTCGAGGAGTTGGATCTGTCCGCTGTTGTGTTGGTGGGCCACAGCATGGGGTGTCGAGTCGTGCTGGAGGCCTATCGGAAGGCTCCAGAGAGAGTTGCGGGGATCGTACTGCTTGATGGCAGCGCCGTTGGGGCCGGCGACCCTGTTTCGGCCGAACGTGCAATGGCACAGCAACTGGACGACGAAGGCTACGAACACTTCGTCCGGAGGTTCTTCGAGGCGATGTTTACCCCTGCCAGCGACCCGGACGTGAAGGACGCCATCATCGAACGCGCGCTGCGGATGCCTACCCCTGTCGGCAGGGCATTGTTCCCGCGGCTGGCGCGCTGGGACGCCGGCACCATGGATGCGGCGCTGGCAGGGGTCAGCGTCCCGTTGATGGTGCTTCAGAGCACCGCGATGAACGCGGATCGAGTGCGCGTGTCCCTTCGGCCTGGCCAGAGTTCGCCCTGGCTGGAGTTGATCGGCACCCAGATACCCAGAGCCAGGATCGAGGTGCTCCCGGGCGCCGGACACTTCCCACACGTTGAGCAGCCGGACGACGTGGCGGCGCTCATCGGTGACTTCGTCGCAAGTCTGCGGTAACGGTTCAGCGCGTTACCTGGTGCAGACACAGGTGTGGGCTGCCAGCATCGGCCGGCAGCCCACAACCACTCGCGCAGTTCCAGATCAGCGCAGTTCCAGATCAGTTCAGCACCTTTAGGGTGTAGGCCGTGACCGCCTGGTGGTCGGTGTCGGCTCGACTGATCGTCAGGTTTCCCTGCTGCGCAGACTGCCCCGCCAACAGGGTCACAGCGGGACGGCCAGGCGTCGTGAAGGTTGCAGTCTGGCCGACCCAAGTGATGTAGACGGTCTGGTCGTGACCGCCTGTCTTGAAGGTCCACGCGGCCGGCTTTCCGCGGGTCAGTTCTGGCAGGGCGGCGGTCTGACCCTTGCGGACCGGATGGAGTTTGCCGTCGATGTAGACATACGTGTTGCGCGCCGAGGCGGTGTTGTCGACCGTTGCCTTGGCCGCGCTGTGCTTGTCGATGGTGACAGTGAAGTTCTTCGTCGCCGTGTCCGCGTGCCGGTAGCCGGACAGGCTCAACCCGTGCAGTTCGACGAGCTTGTCATATTCGTCCTCGCCTTGGTGCTCTGTGCGTTGCCGGGTCTCACCGCCGACGGTGAGCGTTCCGCGAACATCCGGGGTGCCGATTCCGTGATTGAAGGCGTTGGCCTGGATGAACACGTCGTTGCCCGCGTTTTGGCCGGGCAACCACGCCATCAGGCGAGTGCCGTCACCTTGGGTGGCGATGCGCTGGCCCGGGAGCAGGGTGCGGAGATCACTACCATCCCGGTACTGAAACGCCATGTCGGTGTTGTTGTGCAACGTCAGCGAGACGTCCTTGAGGACGGCCCCGTTCAGTTCGGTAGCCGAGGCTGACTGCCGTGTCGTGGGTGTCGCGGATGCCGGCGTTGCCACCGCAAGTCCGGTGGCGGTGATGGCTCCGGCGGCGAGCAGAACGGCGAATGTGGTGCGCATGAGAGATCCTCCTGGTGTGGTGTTTCTTGGGTGTTGGACACCTGGAAGATCCCCAGATTCGCGCCTGACCAGACGCTCACTCCATGCCGGAACGATCCGGCACGACGAGCTTGGGTGGGTCCGTCACGCGACGGATCACGAGCACCGAATCCTCTCGTCCCAGTTTGGTCTGCCCGCCGATGGCCGGGGTGATGTGGACTCCGAAACCACGGTCGCGGTCGTCGATCTCGGAGGCGAGGCGATAGCCGAGTGCGACCTCACCACGGAGGTTCGCCGATGACACGACCTCCGCGTAGGTCGTGCCGCGGTCATCGCCGTTGGAGAGGTAGAGGCTGGCCGGACTCAAGCGCAACTGGATCCCGTCAGCGCCAAGGAGTTGCGGGTAGATCCCCAACAGTTCCGGGGTATCCGAAAGCTGGGCGAACATCAACGCCACCAACCGCGAGCCGACAACCATATTTCGGGCGAACGCGGCCGGCGAAATGCTCCGGAATCGGTCATCGACCAGTTCGGTCACTACCACCGGCGGCGGTAGGTCCGATGGATCCCGTTCGAAGAGGTCCGCCAGTTGCAGCCGAGCGAGCAGCGTATCGGCGTCGCTCGGGGTGCCGTCGGCGCGGCGCTGAACGAAGATCACCACCCTCGCCAGCGACGCGAGCTCCACCTCGGCGAGGGCTTCGCCGAGAGGTCGGTCTCGGGGGCAGGTTGCGACGATGACCTGCAGGTTCCGGAACGGACGTTGGGCGAGCGCTTCGGCCTCGCCGGTGTGCTCGGGGGGTACCGCGAGCGTGACGGGCGTGGTCATCGTCAGCGACTTGTCGTGGAGGTCCAGGACGACCGCGAGGCTTCGCGACCAACCCAGATACAACCAGGCGCCCTCATCCTCACCCTCAGAGACGTTCCCAGATCGGGGTTCGCCGCCCCCAGCTGCCTCGGCGGGTCGCCCCTCAAATCCGGCGTCGTTTCCGGTCACGACCACCAGACCGTCCCCCTGCCCGATCACGGTAGCCCTCGGTGGGAGCAGCCGAATTTGGTCGCCACGAACGAGTCCGATAGGTGTCGACCCGGTCCAGAGGTGCGCAGTCTCACCGAATAGCCGACCAGTCAGTCGCGGTTCCCGAACTATCTGGATCGCCGCCGCGGAACTGAACAGGGCCTCAAACACCTGGATCAGACCCGGCTGCTGGGTCACTTGGAAGGTCAGGCGAGACATCAACTCCTCCAGTGACACCAGGCTCGCCTCAGGTCCGGCGGCGACCCGCGCCGGCCCCATGTTCTCGGGTCGGACCAGACCCGCGACCACAGTGGCTCGGAACTGGGGGTGCTGTTCGGTGTACCTACGTAGCAGAAGCAGACCCGTGATCACGTCAGTGTCATGGTCGGCGGTAGTCCAATTGCCCAACACAATGACGCTTCGCGCGTCGCCCACGCGCACAAGGTCGAGTTGTGCGACCCCGGGCTGGCTGGCATTGCGAACCGCAATCCGGGTTGTCCGGCGTGACACCTCCCGCGTCAATTGCCCCTCGAGGACGGACTTGCGCTCGGAGCTCAGGATGGCGATCCACGCTCGACCTCGGCGGAGGTTCTGCAGGGCCAGTTCGTTGACGATCGTGAAGCCGATCCTGGACCAACCGAGAAGCACCGTGTGCT
>JAUPKM010000188.1 GCA_030837445.1 Actinomycetota bacterium | reverse complement strand
TCTCTGTTGACGAAGACGTATGCGCGCAACTCTGGGTCGCGTTGTTCGATGCGATCCAGCACTTCCTGAGTCACGGCGACAGGGCTCACCTCGCGGAGGCGATATGCCTCGGTGAGGTCGCTGATCGGCAGGTCCACCGGACTCAGGTCAGCCATGGGGGTAGACGCCGCCGCTGATCCCGTAGACCTCACCAGTGATGTAGCCAGCCTCGTCGGATGCCAGGAACGACACAAGCGAAGCAACGTCTTCCGGGCGCCCCACCCTCCCAACAAGAGACCGGTCCTGTGCGTAGCCGTCGAAGAACTCGTCGGGGTAGATCTTGCGGAGGAAGTCGTTGTAGATCAGGCCCGGCGTGATGGCATTCACGCGGACTCCGAACTGTCCATTCTCCGCTGCCGCTACTCGCGTGAGGGCTAGGACGCCCGCCTTCGCGGCCGAGTAGGCCGCACCGTGCTCTCGAGAAGTCTCGTATGCGGCGATGGAACTGATGTTTACTATCGAGCCACGACCCCGCTCGATCATGTGCGGCAGCACGTAACGCATGCAGGCGAATGTCCCTGTGAGGTCAACGTCCAGGCATCGCTGCCAGGTTTCGATTGACATCTCGGCGACGGGTTCGATCTTCGACCAGCCTGCATTGTTGACCAGGACGTCGATGCTGCCCTTGCGGTCGACCACCTCAGCGACCTGCCGCTGGACACCGTCAGTATCCGTGACGTCAAGTGGGAGGTAGAGGAACTCCCCGCCATGCGCTTCGGACAGTTCGCGAGCGAGTTCCTGTCCTCGGCGCTCATGAATGTCAGTGACGACTACGTCGAATCCATCCGATGCCAGTCGCCGCGCGATGGCGGCCCCGATCCCGGCACCTGCCGCCGCCGTAACCATTGCCACTGCACGGTCAGTCATGGTTGCTCGATTCCCCGTCACGTCTACTTGCCGGCTCGAAGCGCCGGGATGATGTCGGTCGCCAACTGCTCCATGCGGCGCATGCGCCCTCCGCTCAGGAGCGCGAACGTGATCCGGTCAATGTCCAGCTCCTGCAACTCACGCAAACGCTCCAGACACTGCTCGACCGTCCCCGCGAGCGCGACCGACCTCACGAACTCATCGCTGACCACCTCCTTGTGGCCGGCATGCAGGGAAAGATGCTCCACAAGGTGGTAGCCCGAGTTGGCCGCAGCAAACTCCGGCCGGAAGCGCTCCCACGCGGGTGGCATCGTCTTCCAAACGTCGAACGTGGCAGCTTGACTGGTGGCCCAGGCGCGGACGTCGCTCAACGCCTTCTCTTCATCATCGTCGATACTCATCGTCACCACGAGATCGAGGACGATGTCCGATCGATCACGACCAGCCTTCTCCAAGCCCTCGTAGATGTACTGGAGCTGCCAGTTGCAGAAGTCGGGATCAGCGCCACCCATGATGATGGCGCCATCACACTTCTCGCCGCTCAGCCGCAGCATCCCGGGCTGGGAGACAGCAAGGTAGATGGGGATCTGCCGCTGCGCTGACGCGACCCGGACCTTGGTTCCGTAGAGGTCGACCTCCTCACCGGTGAAGAGCATGCGGAACTCGTCGACACCACGGGATAGATCCCCGAGCTTGGACGGCTCCCCGCCGGCTCCGTAGACCGCCGACCAGCCTGCCCCCAAGCCGAGCATGGCGTGGCCGTTGCTCAACTCGTCGAGTGCGATGGTGGCATTCGCCGTGACGGTTGGGTGCCGAGTCACCAAGTTCGTGCAGGCGGCACCAATGTTCATGTCCTCGGTCGCGACCGCCGCCAGGTACATGGCGGCGTACACATCCTTCATTCCGAGCTGGAAATCGATGAACCACATCGCGTCGAATCCCAGGCGCTCTGCTGCAGCAGCGAGATCCGAAACGCGGCTCAGCGGCTCACGCGGGCTGACGCCCATTGACAGGCCCCAACGATCCATCAGTTGTCTCTCCTCAATGTGGTGGTGAGTACCGCGGCGACACCCTGCGGGTTGTCGATGTTCATGAGGTGCCCAGCGCTTGGGACCTCGACGTAGTCAGCTACGGGCAACGCATCCAAGATGATCTGGGACGCCCTCATGGGGCAGAACGCGTCGTCGCTGCCTCCCACCACGTGGACCGGCACTCGGACGCGGGCAAGATCAGGCGTGAGCGGAGTCTCGTTGAGCGCGCGCATGGCCTTGGCGGCGTTGACATAGCCCTGACCATCGCCTATCGCCGAGAGTCGGGACGCCGTGACCTCGGACAATCGAGATTGCTCGACATGAAGGCCCGCCGCCGTGTCTTGCCTGACGGCATCGCGGAACGGCACCGAGGCGGGCTCGGCGGCAATGGCGATCCTTTGTGTGTAGAACTCCGCCGCCTGTCGGCCGACGACCGACGATGTGCCTATCGCGATCACGTCGAGGATCAGGCCGTCGTCATCGTGGGCGGCAGCCCAGAGCGCAATAGTCCCGCCCAGCGAGAAGCCAACGACGGTCGATGGTCCGCTGACCAGACGCAGGAATGCGAGCAGATCACGGCCCAGTTGCTGCAAGGTTCCGTTGGCGTCGCCGATTGAGGTCTCGCCGTGACCCCGCAGGTCGTAGGCGAAGCACGGGCGCGAAGTTGCGGTCGCCATCTGAAAGGCCCACGTGGCTCGATCCTCGGCCAGACCATGAAGGAATACGACCGGGGGCCCAGAGCCGTCCGTGGCGTCGTACGCCACTTGCAGGTCTTCGACCTGGGCGATCGCCGCGGTCGCTTGGCGCGTCATCGCGCGGCCTCCAGCAGCTTCTTGAGGTCGAGCTTTCGGATCTTCCCGGCGGCGGTGACGGGAACATCGTCGACAATCACGAGGGACTCAGGCAGGTGGCGTCTCGATAGGCCCCGCTCCAGGAGCCACTCCTGCAGCGAGTGCAACTCGATCGGGTCGTTCATGGGAACGACGACGGCGCAGATTCGCTCGCCCAATCGCTCGTCTGCCTGGCCGATGACGGCGACGCGTCGAACCCCCGGATGAGCCGAGATCGCATCTTCGATCGGGATGGGCGAGATGTTGACGCCGCCGCGGATGATCAAGTCCTTGATGCGTCCGCTAAGGCGAAGGAAGCCTTCGTCATCGAGACGTGCCAGATCTCCCGTGCGGAAGTAGCCATCCTCCGTAATCAGTTCTCGATACATCTCGTCTTGACCCAGGTAGCCGACGAACACGCCGGGGCCTCGCATGGCGAGCTCCCCCACGTCACCTGCGACACCCTCCGCAGGAAGGATGGTGAGCTCAAGTCCCGGCAGGGGGTAGCCCGCCGAATGCGCCACGGTCTCGGCGGGGGTGCCTGGTGGACAGGTCGTGACACCGCCCTCGGTCATGCCCCACAGAACCGTGACGAAGGTGTCGGGCGCCTGTCGCGCCGCCTCCTCGATCAGAGAGGCCGGGACCGGCGCTCCTCCACAGAGGAAAGCCGTGAGTGAGTTCATCTTTGACGTGCCAGCACGCCAGGGAGCGTCGAGCAGGTCTTTGAGGAAGGGTGTCGCCGCCGCGGTGAACTGGCATGAATGCCGGTCGATCGCCTCCAAGGCGGCCTCGGGATCCCAGAGGTCCTGGAGAACGAGATGCGCTCCGAGGAAGAGCGATAGGCGGCCCCCGTGCCAGGCACCGACGCTGTGCCCGAGTGGTGAAGGCATGAAAATCGGCGTATCCGCACTCAGCGCGTAACGCTCGGCGAAGGAGATGTTGACGGCGGCGAGGGTGTCAATCGTGTGCATGACTGCCTTGGGGAGACCAGTCGTGCTGGACGTGAACATGAGGTGCTCGAGGTAGTCCGGATGGATGGGCGCCTCGTCGCCCGTCGTTTGCGCTGTCCACTGCATGGCGCCGGTGGGGTCGAAGGCCGCGACGGCCACCTCATAGGGCGAAGACGCGGCTGCCAGCGACGCGAATTCCCCGGTGGCACGGCCTCGGTGGGTGGCGGCGGCGATGACTGCCCGGGCCCCAACGTGCTGGCAGATGTAGGCCAGCGTTTGCGGATCAGTGTTGATCGGCAAGGTGGCCGGAATGGCGTGAAGCTGAAGACAGGCAAGAAGAGCTACCTGCCACTCCACGCAGTTCGGCAGGTAGACGAGGACGGCCTGCTGAGGCTGCACTCCCTGCTGTGCGAGGTCATCCGCTAGCGAACGGGCGCGTTCCCAGAGCTCGGATCGCGTGAGGGAGCGGCCGCGATCGTCGGTGACGGACGGCACATCGGGATTGGCCGCCACGTGATCCGCGAAACGCGTCTCAAGCCGCACGCCGGGCCACCACCCTTGACTGCGGTAGTGATCCTCGCGTGCAGATTC
>JAUPKM010000022.1 GCA_030837445.1 Actinomycetota bacterium | reverse complement strand
GTGCGGCAGATTCACGGTGGTGCTGTTGTTCGACAGCGTCACCACCGTGTCCTGGAGAGCTACCGGACCGGTCACAGCGGCGCCGCCGTTGTGGGGCACCCGCTGCACCAGGACCCGTACCTGGTTGTTGAGGACGATGCCGCTGGTAGCGTCGAGACGCTGCAACGAGAGCGCGACGTTACCGGTGGTCTTGCCGCCGCCGATCAGCACCTTCGCCACGCCGGTGTCCTTGGTGGCGAACGCGTCGTAGTTCTGGCTCGGGACCACGGAGGCGATCTGGCCGGTCTGGGAACCGTGGAAGCTGTAGACCCACCACTCGCCCTTTGGCCGGTACTGCCCTGCCGAGTCGCGCGTGAGCAGGCTGGCCAGGTCGTTGTGCAGGTTCGAGCCACCGGCCCAGTTGGCCCGCAGCCCGTCCGCGCCCGCCCGCTCGAGCCGGGCGATGTACCACGCACCGCCTGCCGGATTCTGCTCGTTCGACGCCCCGTACTCGTTGATCTGGTACGGCCGGGCGTGCGCGATCCCGCGGGAGTTCAGGGAGGCGTTCGCCGCGGCCACGTTCCCGACCGGGTCACCGGGCAGCGAGTGCCAGCTCACAATGTCCGGGACGACGTTGTTGGCCTTGACGTAGTCCAGGTACTGGGTCCACCAGGAGGCGCCGGTCGACGGTACTCCCGCGAGGCTGGGGCCCACGATCGCCTGGCCGGGGAAGGCCGCACGGACGCGCTGGTAGCCTCGCCGCCACATCTCGAAGTACTGGGACTGGCTGCGGTTCCAGAAGATCGAGATATTGGGCTCGTTCCACAGGTCCCACTGCACCGGGACCCCGGCCGCACGCACGTCGCTGATGAGCCGGGTCAGGAACGCGTCATAGTCGGTCCAGTCCCCGTTGTCCCCCGGGAACCGCGAGATCGGGTAGCCGTCCGCACCCCACAGATCGTGGACCAGCAGGACGAACTCCCCGCCCAGCGCACGGGTGCGCAGCAGCTGGGCCCGGGTGGCATTCCACCGCCGGTCGTAGCGACCCGACACCCAGCCACCCGGGCTGTCCAACTGCGCCCCGCCCGCCCGCATGGAGCGGAACTTCACGTCGGTGAAGAAGTGATCCGGCGGGTTGGTCCCGTCCTCCGTCATCCCGTAGATCCAACCGGAGGCCCGGTAGGTCGGCGTCCCGGAGCCGGTGGCGAAGTTGACGCTCATCGACTCGTCGGCCGCGACTGCGGGGCTGCTCAGAGCCATGACGGACGCCGCAGCAGTAACAGCCGCCAGGCCGGTTGCCCACGTCCACCGGCTCAACCGGGAAATTGCTGCCATGGTGGTGACTCCTCTCCTCGCCGGTGCCTGCTGTCAGGCCCGGGTCCGGCTGCGGTCACGGCTGCAGGTCCAGATCACTCCGCGCAGCCCCCGGCGTTCCTCGCGGTCAGCTCTGCCGGGCCCATTGCTGGTTCGCCTGGCCGTTGCACGACCAGATGATCACCTGGGTGCCGTTCGCCATCCCCTGGCCCGACGCATCGAGGCATTTGACGTCGAACCGGTTCGATGGCGGCGGGTTGACATTTTAGGGCGTCTTGCGCTCACCGGTCAAGAGCACGCAATCACCATCTATCGGCCGATATCACCGGCACACGCCAGGCTCAGTCCGGTAAACGCTCCATCGTGCATTGCCTCGCGATGGTCGCGGGACAATGGCCCTCCACGGAATTTACCGAATCGGTTCGATGCGCAGGCAGGTAGCGACGCCCGGCGTCCAGGGGATCAACCCATCGACCCACCCACCGCAGACGATCCGCTCGAAGGAACGGTCGTGGTGACCGCCGGACGGCGCGAGCAGGACGTCGAAGTCGGCGCTGGTCGCGGCCTCGACCACGCTGGCGACGAAGCTCAGTTGCATGTCCGTCAGCCGCAGACTGGCCGGGGGATGACCGGGCCGAGGGTGCGGGTGCGTCCCTGCTTCAGCGCCCGGGCGGCCACGTTGGGCCGGTAGTCGGGCGGACAGATCGTACCTTGACCTGTCATATCAGCCGATCTATGCTCATCGATCGATCCGCCGAACCGATTCGACCGTGTTTGCCCGCCCTTACCCTGGACCAGGACCCATGAAGGTTCCACCACGAGATGGCGCGTCGGCGGCGCCGCGCTGTCCCTCGTCGTCCATCACCCGTGCGCCTGGGCCACGGCCAGGCACACCGGTCACCCTGCACCGGCCCTGCGCGCAGGGAGCTGTGAGCGTCTCGCCGGTCATCGCGGAGGGGACGTACGCCGAAGACCTGCACCTGGCCTGGCACCACTCCCGGCTGCCTTTCGACCACCTGGACGACGCGGGAGCGCTGCCCGACTCGGTCGCCCACTCCGAGGTCCTCCACAACTTCGTCAAGCCGCCGATCCATGGCTGGGCGTTCGGGCACCTGCGCCGGCTGCTCCCCCGGGCGCTCACCCTGGACGAGCTGGAGCAGGCGTACCAGCGGCTGGCTCGCTGGACCGTCTTCTGGCTGGACCACCGCCGCGTCCCGGGCCACGACCTGCCGCACTACCAGCACGGCAACGACAGCGGGTGGGACAACGCCACGACATTCGACGGGGAACGCCTCCTGGAGACCGCAGATCTGGCGGCCTTCCTCACGCTCCAGCTGTGCGAGCCGGTCAGGCCGGCGGGCGAACTCGGCGACGACGATGCGGCGGCCCAGTGGGATCGCACCGCTGTCAACATCCGCGCGGCCCTGATGGCCAGCCTCTGGGACGGCTCACGCTTCGGTGCGCGCAGCGCGACGACCGGCCGCTGCGGATCCAGCAGCAGCCTGCTCGGCCTGATGCCCGTGACGCTCGGGCCGGTGCAGGCCTGCGCGACCGCGCCTACGCCTGGACCGCCGACGGCTACCTCATCCTCGGCGCAGCCTACGAGGCCCGCCGGCAGCCGGGTGGACGCGAGCCAGGTGATCGCCAGCCTTGTCCTGCCAGAGAGGAACTGAGGAAAGGACTATCGGAATGCCTGCATCACCGTCGACGGTGCGAGGGCGCATCGCCTCTGTCGGGCGCCGTTTCCGCCCTGGTCCGGACGAAAACGGTCTGTCCCGTCCGCGGACGGCGTGGCAACGGGTCATAGCGCCGGCCGCGCTCTTGCTGTGCACGCTCACGCTGATTCCCACCGGCGTCGCCCGGGCGGACAACCCCATTGTGCAGACTATTTACACCGCGGATCCGGCACCGCTGGTCTACAACAACCGCGTCTACCTCTACACCGGCCACGACGAGGACAACTCCACGTACTACACGATGAAGGAGTGGCGTGTCTGGTCCTCGGCCGACATGGTCAACTGGACCGACCACGGGTCCCCCATGAGCGTCGCGACCTTCAGCTGGGCCAGCCAGGACGCCTGGGCCGGCCAGACCATCTACCGCAACGGCAAGTTCTATTGGTACGTGCCGGTCAAGAGCCGGTCGACCGGGGCCATGTCCATCGGCGTCGGCGTCTCCACCAGCCCCACCGGACCGTTCACCGATGCCATCGGGCGCCCGCTGGTCAGCAACGGCCAGATCGACCCGACCGTGTTCATCGACGACAACGGCCAGGCCTACCTGTACTGGGGCAACCCAGACCTGTGGTACGTGAAGCTGAACAGCGACATGATCTCCTACTCGGGCCAGCCGACGAAGATCGAGCTCACCACCGCGGGCTTCGGCACCCGGACCGGCAACTCCTCGCGACCCACCCTGTTCGAGGAGGGCCCCTGGGTCTACAAGCGCAACGGCCTTTACTACAACGTGTTCGCGGCCGACTGCTGCTCGGAGCACATCGCCTACTCGACCGCCCCCTCGCCCACCGGGCCGTGGACCTACCGTGGGGCCGTCATGCCGACCCAGGGCAGCAGCTTCACCAACCATCCCGGAATCGTGGACTACAAGGGGAATTCGTACTTCTTCTACCACAATGGCGCCCTGCCGGGAGGCGGCGGCTTCACGCGCTCGGTCGCCGTGGAGAAGTTCAGCTACAACGCCGACGGCACGATCCCGTTGATGAACATGACCACGAGCGGGGCGCCGCAGGTGGGCACCCTCGACCCGTACACCCGGCAGGAGGCGGAGACCATCGCCTGGGAGTCGGGCGTGGAGACCGAGCGATCCTCTGACGGCGGCATGGACGTCAGCCAGATCGAGAACGGCGACTGGATCAAGGTCAAGGGAGTCGCCTTCGGCACCGGTGCCTCGACCTGGAGCGCCCGCGTCGCCTCCGCGACCAACGGCGGCACGATCGAGGCCCGGCTCGACTCCGCCACCGGCACCCGCGTCGCCGCCTGCGCCGTCCTCGGGACGGGCGGTTGGCAGACCTGGCGGACGGTCTCCTGCCCGGTCAGCGGCGCCGCCGGAACGCACGATCTGTACCTACGCTTCACCGGCGGCAGCGGCTACCTGTTCAACCTCGACTGGTGGCAGTTCTCCCCCACCGGAACGACGCCCTCCTCCACGCCCGCCACGCCTTCCTCCACGCCCGCCACGCCTTCCCCCAGCTCCGCCACGCCGTCACCGTCCCCGACCGGGAGCACCGGCTGCACGGCCTCCTACCGCACGGTGAACTCGTGGTCCGGTGGCTTCCAGGGCGAGGTGACCGTCACGGCCGGCAGCGCGCCGGTCGGCGGGTGGGCCGTGGGCTGGACCGCGACATCCGGGCAGACCGTCACCGAGGCGTGGAACGGCACGCTCAGCAGCACCGGGTCGGCGATCACCGTCCGGAACACCACGTACAACGGCTCGCTGGCAGCCGGCGCATCGACGACGTTCGGGTTCCTCGCCGACGGCACGCCGCCCAGCCCCGCACTCGCCTGCTCCAGCACGTAGGCAGCCGGCTCCCGCTCCCGGCGGCCGGGGCCGTCACCGGGGTCTCGTAGCAAACGATCCGTAAGCAAACGATCCGTAAGCAAACGAGAAGGAAGGGTATTCGCATGTCGGAATTCGCAGGCCGTCCCCGCACGGATCAGAGGCGGTCCGGCCCTGGACGGAAGAAATGGATCGCAGCCGGCGTGGCGGTGGCGAGTGTCACGGCGGCCGCCGCGTTGGCGGCGCCATCGGCGGATGCGGCGACAGGCGCCTGCACGGCGCAGTCGCTGTGGAGCGGAACACCCACCGGCAGTTCCGGCACCGTGACGGTGGCGAACGCGGCGTACGACGGCGCGCTCGGCGCCGGTGCGTCCACCTCGTTCGGCTTCGTCGCCAGCGGCAACTCCGGTCCGGTCACGGTCAGCTGCGCCGCCGGGGGCGCGACGCCGCCGCCGGTCACCTCCACGACCCCGGCCAGTACGGCCACCAGCCAGTTCAGGGGCATGAACTGGGCCCGGCCGGGCGACAACTTCACCACCGGCACCCACGTCCTGGACGGGTTGAGCAGTTCCGACAGCTACAGCACCGTCAAGGCCAAGGCCGACGCGATCTACACCGGCATGGCATCGACGGGGGTCAACACCGTCCGGTTGCCGATCAACACCCAGGACGCCGGCACCAGCTGGTGGAACGCTTACCGCGGCACGATCGATGCCGCAACCAGTCGCGGTTTCAAGGTCATCCTCGCCTACTGGGAGGACGGGGCTTCCTCCGGCGGCAAGGTCACCAATACGAGCGCCTTCAACACGATGTGGAACACGGTGGTCGCCGCATACGGCTCCAACAACCAGGTCTACTTCGAGCCGATGAACGAACCTCACGGCTACAGTTCGGCGGACTGGCGGAACTTCGCCGCCTCGTGGATCAGCTCCCATTCGTCGGTCCCGAAGGATCGGATCCTCGTCGGCGGCACGGGCTTCAGCCAGGACCTGCGGGACCTCTGCTCCGACAGCCGTTTCAACGGCACCCTGTTCTCCTATCACTACTACGCGTTCTTCTACGGCACGAAGACCTATGGCCAGTGGCTGAGCGACTTCGATACCCGTCTTGGTAGTTGCGCTTCGCGGGCCGTCATGACCGAATACGGTGCCGAGATGGACAGCGGCCTCAACTATGACGACGCAAACGCCACCAACAACTTCGTCCGGTACCTTCGCGCCGTCACCGAACGCGAGCGCGCCCTCGGCCTGGGCGGGGTCTACTGGCCGGGCATCGGCGGCAAGATCACGTCCGGGAAGAGCTGGGACCATTACTCCATGTACTCCCGGTCGGGCGACGGCACCGATCAGACCCTTACCATCCGTAACAGCAGCGGAGCCAACCGGGTCAGGTACGGCTGGGGCCTCTGACAGCTTGCCCCGGATGCCCTCTGCGACCCTGCTGCGTGCGGGTCACGGCCTGCACCAGAAGCTGTCCTGACAGGCCGGCTGGAGCCGGTTCGTGGGGGTCCTGCCGGTCGTGGCCGGCACCCTGATCCGGATCCAGGTCGACCGGCTGCCCGGTCACCGGGCACCGCAGGACTGGCCCTCGCCCTCGGGCGGCGGCAGGGCGAGGCGCTGGGCGCACGGTGGAAGTACGTCGACCTGGACTCCGACAGCCAGGGTACGGCGGTTCAATGGGTGGTGTGGGTGGTGTGGGTCTTAGAGCCTGTCCATAAACGCTGTTGATGAGGTGGTTGGCCTGGGGTTCTGCACCGATTTGATCATCACTCGGCGTGTCGCGACATCTCCACCCAGGACGTCCTGTAACACTACGTCGCTGCACTGGGAGGGGCGCTCAAGCTCAGCACCGACTTCGGCGACGAACAACTCAAGATCGCCTGAACATCAGTCGCGCTGGGCAGCCGGCGCCTCAGGTGCTTCCGGGCGCCGCTGGAGGGTGTCGGTAGGGTAGGTCGATGCCTTCCGATAGGTCCGAGAGCATCCGCTTGGTCGTGTCTGGCGGCGCGGCAGGCCTGGGGACCGAAGCCGCAGCCTTGGCGGGGCAGTCCGTCCTGATGGCGACGTCGCGGTCCCTGGCATCGTGGGCGGGCCCGCAGGGTCGCCGGGTCACCCCGTCAGGTGCGTTGAGCCCCGCGGAGGTCCCTGCCGCAGCGGGAGTGCTGGGGCTTCGGGCGAAGTCGCCCGTGCGCCGGGCGGCGGACGTGCCGTCGGTGCACCGAGGTTGGCTGATGGCTCTCGGCGCAGGGATGGTGCACGTCGCCGCCGGTCGCGCCCTCCCCGCCGGCGACGTCGGCCCAGCGGGGGGCGTCGGCACGGAGGCCGTGGACGAACAGGTGTTGGCCGGTTGGCTGGCCGGCGTCCAGTTGATCTGCGCGGACGGGTCGGGACGCCGACATCCGCAGACGCTGCAATGGCTGGTCCTGCTGGCGCTGGAGATCCTGGGCGGACCCGAGTGGCCCGGCCTGCGCCGCGAGTACGCCGACCCGGGGCACGCGCTGTCGGCCGGGGTCCGGCACGCGCTGTACGACGACGACAACCTGCGGCGAATGGTCGACGAGCAGAAACTCGACCCGTGGTTGGCCCCGCCGTATCCGCACGGCGGGCCATGCCGGTTGCTCGGCCTTCTGGCCGACGCGGGCGCGGTCCGGGGACCGGCCCCGCGCCCGGAGGTCATCGCGGCCGGGCTCTGGCTCGCCGGCCGACTGCGTGAGCAGGCACCGGTGCAGATCGCAGCGCACTGGCCGGCGCGGAAGGTGTTGGAGCACCTCGGCCCGGCCGACTCGGACGAGGACCTGTGGTCGCTCGTCAAGGACTGGCGCTGGGCCCGCGAACCGGTCGAGGCCGCACGCCTACTGCTCGGTGCAGCAGCGGACGCCGACGCCGCCGTCCGCACCGTCGCCATCCGCCTGGTCACCGCCATGGGTGAACACGCACTGCCGGCCTGGCACGAGGTCCTGGCCAGCGACACCCTCGGTGCCCATGCCCGCAGAAAGCTGTCGTGGGAGGAGGAAGGCCCCGGCCTCCGGGAGGGCGACCGATGGTGGCTCGGGGTGGAATGGGCGGCCGCGGCCCTGGCCGACGCCGGGCCGGACGAGGCACTGTCGCTCCTGTCCGATGCCGCGGAAACCAGGCGCAACGACCGGCCGGACGCGGCGCACCTGCTCGCAGCCGTCCCCGGCAGCGGCCACCCGCAAGCCGAACAGGTCACCCGGGCGCTGACCGAGTTCCTCGCCTCGGGCGCACCCCGCTCGATCGAGCACCAGCTCCTGGTCACGATCCGGCTGAGCCGGTGGCGACCGGCGACCTGGCGGCGGGTGCTCATCCCGGCCACCGCCAACCTCGGCACCCTGGCCTGGACCATCGCTGTGCTGTACGGCTGGGGCTTCGACCACCTGCACGTCTTCGAGGCCGGCCCTCGCCGGTACACCGACCCTTTCTACCCCCTCGACGGCGCCGACGACGAGGACGACGCCCGGCTCAGCCGCCTGTTCGCCACCGGAACCCGCAAGCTCACGTACACCTACGACCTGGGCGCCTGCTGGGAACACGAGATCGCCCTGGAACACCTCGTCCCGATCGAGCCAGGTCAACCCACGTTGCGCTGCACCGCCCACGCCGGGGACTCCCCGCTGGAGTACCCGGTCCTGGAGGACGACGACGGCAACCCCATCGACGACCCCGTCGTGACCAGACCCTTTCCGCTCGACAGGGTCAACGCGACGCTGGCCTGCGGGCACCATACCGTCGACGACGAGGACGAATCGTGACCGAAGGACGCGACACGAGGAAGCCCGCCTCGGAAGACCGGGCGCCCGGCGAGGTGACAACCACGGTCTGGCCGGGACGGCTGGCGGAGTTCACGCGGTGGGTGGCCGACCGGCCGGCCAGCGGGCGCAAGCTCACCCAGACCGGCAAGCTGACGCTGGCCGATGCCCGGCATCTCGTGCAACGGCTCGGGACCGGCGACGAGATCGACCCGGTGATCGGGGACCGCACGTTCCGGACCAAGAGCAGCGAGGAACTGACCGGCCTGCAGATCACTCTGGAGTGGGCCAAGGCCGTCGGGCTGGTCCGGCGCCGGGGCAGCACCCTCGTCGCGGTGAAGAAGCACGCCGGCCTCGTGGACCGACCCGCCGACCTCCTGACCCGGATGGTCACGGTGCTCGACGGCCTCGGCCCGGCGGTCTGCCCCTCGGGGTGGGGCCATTCGATCCTCCACGACGACTTCGCCACCGGCGTCCAGCTCCTGCTGTCCACGATGGACGTCGCCCCGGACGGCGTGGACGTCGAGGCCGTCATCGACCAGCTGTGGGCCAAGCTGTCACCGCTGTACCGGATCGACGACCTCAGCGCCCTGCAACTGGACGGCTGGCGCCGCTGCCTGGCCCGCGACGTCTGGCGCACCGTCGAACTCCTCGCCGGGACCGGCCTGCTGAGCATGGACCTGACTGGGGACCGCGAACAGCGACGGGCCGCCGCGGTGTCGGTCACCCCGCTCGGCCGCCGGGTACTACGCCAGGTCCGCGGCGGACCCGCAGCAGGCGAACCGGTCCTGCACCTACGGATCGAACTGGCGGACAGCGGTGACCCCGTCATCTGGCGACGGGTGCTCGTCCCGGCCGCCGCCACACTGGCCGACCTGCACGCCGTGATCCAGGCCGCGATGGGATGGCAGAACGCCCACCTGCACCAGTTCCGTATCGGTGACCGCTGCTACGGCCCGAGCGGACCCGACCTCGACCTCGCCCCGGAGAACGCCGTCCGCCTCGACCAGGTCATCGCCACCGACCAGACTCCCCGTCCGCTGTCCGCGCTGGAGTACCTGTACGACTTCGGCGACGGCTGGGAACACCAGGTGATCGTCGAGACGGTCGTCGCCGCCGACCCCGACGGCCGCTACCCGCGCTGCACCGGCGGCCAGGGCGCCTGCCCGCCCGAGGACTGCGGCGGCATCCCCGGCTACCAGCGCATACGCGACGTCCTCGCCGGACCGCCGTCCCCCGACCAGGTGGAACTGCTCGACTGGCTCGGACTGGACCGCCCCGCCGACTTCGCTCCGGCCCGGTTCGACCACCGCGACGCCGATACCCGGCTCGCTGCGCTCGCCTGGGCCGCCGTCCGGAACTGACGCCCGACCCCGGCCGTACCGACCGAGGGTGACGCGCTGCACCACCGGCGCCGGCTTCCGGGTCTTCCCGACGCGGTGACAGGCTTGCAGCCAAACCCTCGGTGACGCACGTCCACACGGGGCCGACGCTGAACCCTCGGCCGGCTTGAACCAAGCCATGCATTCCTGGCCGTGACGCTTCCCGGCCTACCTCCCCATGCTCGCGCTGGGGGTGTCTCTATGTCGTTGTCATGCGGCGGTGGCGGTCGGGGTGGGTTCGCTGGTGACTGGGTGTTGGTAGGGGACTCGGTCGCGGAGCAGGGCGAACAGGACGTCGAGGCAGCGGCGGGCCTGGCAGATCAGGGCGGTGTTGTGTCGTTTGCCCTGGGCCCGTTTCCGGTCGTGGTAGGCGCGGCTGGTGGGGTCGCCCAGGCTGGCGAAGGCTGACAAGAACAGCGCGGACTTGAGGGTGTGGTTGCCGCGTTGGGAGCGGGTCTCGCCTTTGATCGAGGTCCCCGATCTGCGGGTGACGGGGGCCAGGCCGGCGTAGGCGGCCAGGTGCCCGGGGGTGGGGAATGCGGAGCCGTCACCGATGATGGTGAGGATCTTCAGGGCGGTCCTGAGCCCGACGCCGGGCCTCGAGGTCAGGACCGCGGCAAGAGGGTGGGCCTCCAGGCGGGCCTCGAGGTCGGTGGCCAGGGCGGCCCGTTCGGCGTGGACGTCACGCAGTTGGGCGGCCACCCCGGCGATGACCCGCCCGAAGTCGCCGGTGCCGGGCACGACCACGGTCTGGGTGTCCAACGCGGCCAGGATCTTGGCGGGCAGGGTCTTGGCCAGCCGCGGGGACCGCGGGCGCATGATCTCGGTCATCTGCTCGGCGCCGAGCTCGCGCAGGGCGGCCGGAGTGGGCGCGGCGGCGAGCAGTTCCAGGACGCCGCCGCGGTCGAAGTGCTTGCCCAGCAACCGTTCCAGGGCAGGGTGGATGGGCAGCAGCGCCTCGTGCAGCCGGTTGGTCAGGCGGGTGGACTGGGCGGCCAGGTCATCGTCGTAGCCGGCCAACACGCCCAGACCGGCGAGGGTCTCGTCCTCGGTGCCGACCCGGCGCAGAGTGGGCGGCCTGAGCCGAGCCGCGTCGGCGATCACGAACGCGTCGCGGGCGTCGGTCTTGCCCTCCCCCGGGTACAGGTCAGCGATCCGGCGCATCGCCAGCCCCGGCAGGTACCCCACCTCGATGCCCAGCGAACGGGCCACCGCGATCACCAGCGCGCCGATCGCGGCCGGCTGGTCCACCACGACCAGCACCCGGCCGTGGGCCTTCAACCGGGACAGCACCCCGGCCAGGGCCGCCTCGTCGTTGGGCAGCGGCTTGTCGTGCAACCGCTTCCCGGCCGGATCCAGCGCGCACGCGTGGTGCTCGCTCTTGCCGACATCTACCCCGCAGTACACCGCGTAGCCCCCGGCAGCGCTGTTGTCCAAACCCGACAACGAGCCCTCCCTCATCGACCTGGGCAGACCGACCTACGGACACCGCGCCGGCAGCCACGTTACGAGCAGACAGGGGGATCAACCAGGTCTCTCTCAGCGGTCTTGGCGTCCCCCGACCACGGTGACAACACCCCCCCAGATCATGGTCGACAGGGGCGCTGAGTCATGCCGCGGCCGGTGGCCTGCAACCCCACTTTGGGGCTGGTCAACAAGGTAACGGGGCGTTGCAGCAGCGGCGTCCCCCATACCCTGGTGAGATGTCCGGTCACGTCACGGGCGTAACCGTGGTCTTGAGCGTGGGGCCTGTGAAGTCTCGTGACATCGTGGACGGGTTCTGTCTCATGGCATCGTGCATAGTCGTCTCAGAGCATCGTGGACGTTCTGGCGGGTTGTGGGCTTCGGGTATGGGCTCGAACACGCTGCCGTCGGATGCGCGTCACCCTCGCCAGGGCGTTCGCCACTGCCTGGGGGGCCAAGCCTGAACCTGACACGAGACGAGGCCCTCGCGCGGCGAACCGGCGGTTCGTCTACCTGGCCCCGAACTACTGACGTCAAGACTCCGCATGGCGGAGCGGGTGGTCAGGTTTCGGTTTTGATTATTTCGGGGGTGAGGAGGGCGTTGGTGAAGTCGGTGCGGGCTGCTGCCACGACTTGTGGGTCGGGTTCGTTGTTTGCGAACCATGGTTCGAGGTCGCGGGCTTGGACGAGGTATTGGCCTG
>JAUPKM010000187.1 GCA_030837445.1 Actinomycetota bacterium | reverse complement strand
GATCCAGACCGAACGTGGCCCCGGTGGCGTACTCCACGAGGACGCCAGCGGTGGTGATGCCCACCATCGCCGCCAGGGCACGCCCGACCCACACCCGACCTGGCGACGGACCGCCCGACTGCACCAGAATCCCTACCGCCAGGGCTGCCAGCCAGACGGCAGTCCATGGCTTCATCGGCGGCCAGCTCGCGTGGATGCGGGTCAACGCCTGCAATCCCGTCGCCCATCCCACCCAAGCCAGGGCCGTCATGATGAGAACGAGCGCAGCGGCAACGCGCCCCCAGAGGAGCAATGTCAGTTCCAACCGGCTGTTGCGGAGTGCTGTGACCATCCGCAACTCCCCCTTAGCGCAGTCAACGGCAAGTTCTTGCCGACAATGGTCGGGAGACGGCACTGCCCGGCTAAGGCTACAGCCCCACCGCAGTAGGTCACGGTTTCCGCTGGGCTGGTGAGCAATTCGGGCCTATTGCGTATTTTGCTGCAATCCGCGACACCAGGAAGGCTGCAGCCGTGACTGCACGCAAGCTTCGCCTTATCCCGATGCTGTGGGTGGCCGAAACGCCGCGTTGTCGGCTCCGGTTGAATCCTGAGCAGCCTGCTCCGGTTGAAAAGTGAGCAGGTTTACGGGGTTGAGTCTGCCTGACGTTCGGCTTCGACGGAGGGCAGGGACTCGATTGCGGTGTGTTTGATTCGGTAGCTCGCACCCTTGAGGGCGATGACGTCGGCGTGGTGGACGATCCGGTCGATCATCGCTGAGGCGATGGTGGCTTCGCCGAATACTTGGCCCCAGCGGGAGAACGGCAGGTTGGAGGTCAAGATGATCGAGGATTTCTCGTATCGGGTGGAGACCAGCTGGAAGAACAGGTTGGCCGCTTCGGTGTCGAAAGGGATGTAGCCGACTTCGTCGATGACGATCAGGCCGTAGCGGGAGATCTTGCGCAGTTCGACCTCGAGGCGGTTGATGCGGTGCGCTTCGGCCAGGCGGCTGATCCAGCCGGTGGCCGGGGCGAACGCGACGCGGTGGCCGGCGTGGGCGGCGGCGATCGCCAACGCGGTGCCCAGATGTGTTTTGCCGGTGCCCGGCGGGCCCAGGAGCACGATGTTGCGGGCTTCGGCCAGCCAGCCGCCGGCTTCCAGGCGGGCGATCTGGGCGCGGTCCAGACCCGGTTGGGCGGTGAAGTCGAAGTCGGTGATCGTCTTGATCGCCGGGAAGCCGGCATGCCGGATGCGTTGGCGCGCTCCGGATTCCGAACGGGCGTTGGACTCCACGGTCAGTACCGCGGCCAGGTAGTACTCCAACGACCAGTTCGCTTCACGGCCCTGCTCGGCCAGTCGGTGATAGTGCTCGGCGATCCGCGGGGCCTTCAACAGCCGGGCCTGGTGGGCGATCAGCTTGTCGGCCTCACCGGGGACCGGGCTGCGTTTCGTGGCGGCCATCAGGCGAGCGCCCCAGTCCCGAACACCGCGTCATAGGCACTCAGGTCGGCGACCTCGACCTCGACGTCACGATGGCGACCCGCGGTGGTCCGGTGGGTGAACTGCTCACGCAGCACCGCTGCGGCCGCCAGATGTGCGGGGTCACGGACCAATCCGGCACTGCCCCAGAGTCGTTCGTGGTCAGCGACCACACGATCGCCACAGCGAGCCGTGATGCGCTCCAGGCTGGCTGTCACGGTGATCATCCGTCCGATCGCATCGGGGTGCACCGAGTAGGCGTTGCCGCCGGTGCTGACGTAGTAGTCACGTCCCAACCGGGTGCTCGTCGTGGTCCCGACCATCGGCGCCATCGGCGGCAGGCCGGCCATCGCCGCCCGATCCGCGGCCAACGCCTGCACGGGGACCGCGCCGGTGGTGGCGTGGCGGCGGGGGTTGGCCACCCTGCTCAACCAGTCGCCGAGCTGGGTGTTGAAGTCCGCCGGCGAGTCGAACTGTCGGCCCGGGAGAAACGAGGTCCCCAGATAGCCGTTGGCCCGTTCCACCAAGCCCTTGGTTTCAGGGTCATAGGGGCGGGCCTGGATCAGCCGGGTGCCTAGCACCCCGCAGAACCCGGCCACCCCCTCGGCCAGCCGGCCACGCTGACCGATCCCGGGCTCGTTGTCCCACAACAGACTCCGGGGAACGCCACCAAGATAGTGCGATAGCAGTAGCCACATCCCAGCCAGCAGATCCCCGGTCACCCGCGAGGGAATCATGACCGCGGCGATGAACCGCGAATACGCGGCCACCATCACCAGCACCGGAAACGACCGCAACACACCGGCGTGATCGGGAACCAGCTGGCCGGGAAACCACAGATCGCACTGCACCTGCTCACCGGGCAGATGCACCAGACGGTCACACGGATCGGCCGGGGCGTACTCCGGGCGGATCCTGGCCACGTTCTCCGAAAACCACGAATGCCCGCCCGCCCAACCAACCCGCTCGGCCAACACCGAGGCCGGCATCCTCGGATGCTGCCCCAGCAGTACCCGTACCGCCGGTTCCACCGTCGCCCACGCCGAGTTCGTCACCGGTGCCCGCTCATAGCGCGGGGGCGCCGAGGAATTCACCGCCTTGGCAACCGTATTGCGAGACAACTCCAGCCGCCGGGCCACCTCAGCCTGCGACAGCTTCTCCGACTTCACCAGCCGACGAATCTCCGCCCAATCCTCCACAGTGATCACTCTCCAATCGAAGGGTGCTCACTTTTCGACCGGAATCACCTGCTCACTTTTCGACCGGAACCGACAGGGGCGAGGACCCGCCCTTCTGACAATCCCAGGGATCACCACGTGAGCGCCGAGCAGTCGACGACGGTTACACCGTTACCGATAACACTGTCACCCACGTAAGAGACCGCGGGCAACGGAGTCGTCGGTGACTGTCTTACACACACCAAATCCGGTTACAGATAAGGCCGCCGGTTTACCTGGGATGGTTGCTCTCAACGCGACCGCCGGTCGCTCATGCTGTGATCAACCCCGGTCATGGGTTCAATTACGCCATGTACGACTCACCGCAAACGAGGCAGCAGAGAGGGCCGCCGTCAGCCCGTTCTTTCGGTACTTTCACCGGTTCCCAAGGGTGGCAGGGCGATTCAACAATCAACATGTCATCGGGCTCATAAAGGGGGGCGGGTGCCGGCGCGGTGTTGGTACCGGGCGTGTAATTTCTTGCGAAAGCCTTCTACATCTCGTCGTTGTCGACATCCATCGCGTAAAAATTCACCGTCTCGTGCTGCAACCGGACCTGGTCTTCTGTGAACCATTC